>JABJJH010000147.1 GCA_018660965.1 Rhodospirillaceae bacterium
ACACCACACCGTTACACCACACCGTTACACCACACCGTTACACCACACCGTTACACCACACCGTTACACCACACCGTTACACCACACCGTTACACCACACCGTCCTCGTGCAACTTGGCCAGCTCGCTCGGATCGACGCCGCACAAGTCGCTCAACACCGAATCCGTATGTTCGCCCAACATCGGCGGGCGGGTAATGTCGGCCGGCGAGTCCGATAGTTTAACCGGGCAGCCCACGGTTTTATAGGCCTCGCCACGGGGCGGGTAATCGATATCGACGATCATTTCCCGCGCGATCAGATGGGGATCTTCCAGCACTTCCCCGGTGTCCTGACAGGCCCCGCTGGGCACGCCGGCGTCACCCAGCCGCCGCATGATGTCGTGCTTGTCGTGTTGCCGGGTCCACGCTTCGATCAAGGCGTTAAGTTCGTCGCGGTTTTCCCAGCGCGCCTCGGTGGTGGCGAATCTCGGATCGTCTTCCAGATCGAGCCGCTCCATGACGGTCAGGAAGCCGCGCCACATCTGCTGCTGGACGAAGATGAAGACGTAGTCGTTGGGGCCGCCCGGATGGCAGGGATAGGTCGTGCCGGGCACGAACTGGCCCAACTGGTTGCCCTTTCGCGGCTGCACCTCGTTGAAGCGTTGGTGGTCGCGCAACGAGACGCGCATGAGGTTGACCACCGCGTCCTGCATGGACACTTCCACGAATTGGCCGCGCTTGGTGGTGTGACGCTGTTCCAGCGCCGCCAGAATGCCGATCACCAAATGCATGCCGGTGCCGCTGTCGCCAATGGCGGGCCAGACATAGGTCGGTGGATTTTCGGGAAATCCCGTGGCGCTCATGGCGCCGCCCATGGCCTGGGCGATGGGTTCGAAGCTCTTGAAGTCGCTATAGGGACCGTAAGTGCCGAAGCCCTTGACGGTCGCGTAGATCAGGCGCGGGTTGATTTCCTTCAAGACGTCATAGCCAAGGCCCAGCCGGTCCAGCGCGCCAGGTGAAAAGTTTTCGACCAGGACATCGGATTCGCTCATCAGTTTCTTGAATAACGCCTTGCCCTCATCGGTCTTGAGATTGAGCGTCAGGCTTTGTTTGTTGGCGTTCAGCACCAAAAAAAACAAGCCGTCGCCGTCCTTGTCGCGCATGATCTGACGGGCGACATCGCCGCCGTTCGGCGATTCCAGCTTGATGACCTCCGCGCCCAGCCAGGCGAGCATCTGCGTGCAAGCTGGGCCTGCCTGATTGTGAGTCATGTCAATAACGCGGACGCCGGACAAGGCCTTGCTCATGGTCGATCTCCCCCAAATGATGAATGGAGGTGAAGGATAAGGGGCGCACGGGCAAAATCCAACCCGTGGCGAATCAATACGTATCCGTTACGGGTTCTTGCGGAGCAGAAAGACGAGTGGGGCCGTCGCCAGCGCGACCGCGACCAGGAAGACGAAGGCGTTGAGGTAGGCGATGGTTTCCGCTTGCGTGACGATCAGCTTTTGCAGCGACGCCAGCCCGGCCATGGTGTTCAAATCCCAGGCGGGCAGCGCGTTGCGCAAGGTGTCGTTGTACGGGGTGATGTGGTCGCGCAGTTCAATATAGTTCACCTGCGACGACCGAACGATTACCGCGACGATGACCGACGTGCCCAGGCTGGCGCCAATGGCGCGGATCAGGGCGAACATCGAAGCCCCCTCGGTCCGGAATTCCGGCGCCAGGGTCGAAAAGGTCACCGTCGTCAGCGTCACCCACATAACGCCCATGCCAAAACCGCTCAGCATGGTGAGCCACATGATTTCAAGGGCCCCCACGTCGGCGTTCCAACTGGTCATCAGGATGTTGGCGACGCCGACGCACGCCACACCGGTCAGGATCAGATATTTGGCGGGCAGGCGATCCGCGAAGAAACCGCCCATCATCATCGCGATCATGGTGCCGATGCCGCGCATCGACGTCATCCACCCCGCCGCCAGAACCGGGTAGTCCTGCACGTTTTGCAGGAAGACCGGCAGGATAAACAGGCTGGAGAACACCGCGACGCCGAACATGAAAATCAGCGCCAGTCCGACGGCGAAGTTCCGGTCCCTGAAGATCGCGATGTTGATATAGGGCTCGTCATGGGTCATGCAGTGGACAACGAAAATATAAAACGCCAGCACCGCGAGCGACAATTCGACCACGATTTCGGTGGAGCCGAACCAATCCAGCCGCTCGCCGCGATCCAGCATCATTTGCAGGCAGACGACGGCGACAATAAGCGCGGCGACGCCGATCCAGTCCAGCCGTTGCGCGCGCTTTTCGCCTTCGGGCAGGGTCAGGAAGACCCCGATGAACGCGATCAGTCCCATGGGAATGTTGAGCAGAAAGACATAACGCCAGCCATACCATTCGGTCACCATGGCGCCGACGGTCGGGCCGATCACCGGTCCCAGGATCATGCCCATCGACCAGATGCTCATGGCGAACCCATGCCGCCGACGCGGATAGATGTCGAGCATGATCGCCTGGGAAATCGGCAGCAGCGGCGCGCTGACGAAGCCTTGTATGGCGCGGTAGAAAACCAGTTCTTCCAGCGAAGTCGCCCAACCGCACAGCGCGGAGGTGGCGGTGAAGCCGACGATGGAGCCCAGAAAGACGCGCCGCCGCCCCAACCGCGTGCCCAGCCACCCGGTCAGCACCGTGCCGACGGCGCTGGCGACGACGAAGGCGGTGATGATCCAGCCGACCTGATCCGGCCCGGCTGACAAATTGCCCTGAATGCTGGGCAAGGCGACATAGGCGGTGGTCATGTTCAGCGCGTGCAACAAGGACGCCATCAACACCGTGGCCGTGATGATGGTGAGCTCCGCCGTGTTGAACGGGCCTTGCGCCGGTTTATGCCTGAGTTGCAAGAAAAGCCTCTTAACGCCGCTGGAGCCGCCGGTGGGGCCGCCGATGGGATGACGGGCGCCCCGCGATTGACCCGAATATGTGGATCGGTTTCGGAGCTACAACATAATTCCTTCCGCCAAGCGATCAAGCGTGACCGGCAACCCTGGCGAACCGATTTTGGCAAACCTGACGCGAAGTCTGCTAGGGTTCCCCATAGCCGTTAAAATCGCCGGACCCTGATCGGTCCCTGACAAATAAGGAGCCCCTGTTATGACCGAGAACAAGATCGAATTCGGCACGACGTTGCGGTCGCCCTATGACGTCGCGCGCCTGGCCCGGCAGATCGAGACGTTGGGATACGACATTCTCGGTTGCGGCGAACATGTCAGCTTTTACGGCGACACCGCCAACGGGTTTGTTTCGCTGTCGGTTGCGGCGGGGGCGACGACGCACATTCGGTTGATGAGCACGATCACGCTGGCGCCGCTATATCCCGCGCCGTTGCTCGCGAAAATGGGCGCCGCGCTCGATATCGCCTCGGGCGGGCGTTTCACGCTTGGCGTCGGGGTCGGGGGCGAGTTCCCCAAGGAATTCGAAGCCTGCGGCGTACCGGTTAACCAGCGCGGCTCGCGCACCGACGATGCGCTCGAAGTCGTGACGCGGACCTGGACGGAAACCAATGTCAGTTACGATGGCCGTTACACCAAGCTCGACGATTTCAGTTTGAAGCCGCTGCCGATCCAGAAACCGCGGCCACCGATTTGGGTGTCGGGCCGGTCTGACGCCGCGATGCGCCGGGCGGCGAAATACGCCGATGGCTGGTTGCCGTACATGTACACGCCGGAACAGCTCGCCGAAAGTATCGCCAAGATTAAGGCGTATGGCGCGGATATTGGCCGCGATATGACGGATTTTAAATTCGGCGCGTACATGTTTTCCGCCGTTCACGAAGACAACGACAGCGCGGTGACATTCGCCGCCGAGCGATTGAGCACGCAGTATTCCCAGGATTTCAGCAAATTGGTGCATAAATATGCGTTGGCGGGCGATCCATCGCATTGCCAGGCGCGTCTGCGCGAATACATCGACTCCGGGGCGAGCATGGTGTTCGTGTCGTCGGCCTGCCCGGACGACTACATCGACGCGAACCTCGAAATGCTCGCCTCATCGGTCCTCCCCGCTTTTCGCGCCTGACGCGCCTGCTGCGACTTGCAAAGGGGTTTCAAAGGTCGCAACATTGGGATTGATGAATTTTGTCAAACCCAAGGGGAGTATGCGAAATGGGACCGAAACTGGTTGATTATCTGCTGTACGAAAAAGAAGAAAACGGCATTGTCTGGATCAAGTTCAACCAGCCGGAGGTCTTCAACGCGCTGGTCGGTTCCTCGGAAGAAAACGGCACCGTCGCCAAGGTCGGCGAATACATGCGCGCCGCCGACGACGACCCGGATATCCGCATTATCGTGCTGACCGGTGTCGGCCGCGGGTTTTGTTCGGGCGTAAATCTCAAGCGGAAGGATGGCGAAGACATCACCGGCAAGAATTTCGTCGGGAACCGGACCGCGCGAGACAGCGCGGAAGGCATTCGCGAAAACTTCTTCCACGGCTTTACCGATTTACACCGTGATATTTCGCTGATCCGAAAGCCAACCATCGCCATGATTAACGGTCCGGCGGTCGGGTCTGGCATGGACATGTCGCTACATTGCGATATTCGCGTCGGCTGTGAAAATACGCGCTTCGTCGGCTATCAACAGGCGGGCCAGATCGTGGAAAACGGCGGGTCCTATTATCTGCCAAAAATGGTTGGCTTGGGGCGCGCGCTTGAATTCGCCTATACGGGCCATCTGGACGCCCAACGCGCCTACGAATGGGGCATACTCAATCATCTGGTGGAGTCCGATAAGCTGGAGGAAACCACGCGCGCCCTGTGCGACCGGATGCTGGGGATCCCGCCGCTGGTGCAGTGGACCAGCAAGCGGATCATGCGCACGGCGAACGACACCACGCTGGAAAACACCATGGTGCTGACGTCGAACGTCGCGCCCATTCTTGGCATGTCGGACGATGCGACGGAAGCACGGCGCGCCTTCGTTGAAAAACGTAAACCCGTCTTCAAAGGCCAATAGTCCAATTAGATGAGGTTGCAGACAGGCGACCGAGACTTAACTAATATTCGGGATGATGATGCGCGTCCCTGACTTGGGTCGTCCTAATCATGGGCGCGCGTAAACATAAGGGAGGTTCAGATGGCGAAGAAAAAATTCGACCGCGCGGCCGAGGATATGAGCAGCGTCGTTGGTCTTGAACATGTTAACGTGATGGTGCCGGATCAACGGCTGGCGACATTGTTTTACATCACCGGGCTAGGCTACACGCGGGACCCGTATCTGGTGACCGGGGTCGTGAACATGTGGGTCAACATGGGGCGCAGTCAATTTCACCTGCCTGTCGGTAAAGCGCAAGTCTTGCGGGGCCGTATTGGGGTGGTGGCGCCGGATTTGGGTGAAGTCGCCAAGAGCCTGAAAATGGTGCAGAAGGATTTGGCGGGGACCAAGTTCAGCTTCAAGGTGAAAAAGGACCACATCGACGCGACCTGTCCCTGGGGCAATCAAATCCGCGTTCACAAGCCCGACATGAAATATGGACCCATCGTGCTCGGCGTCCCCTATGTCGTGTTCGACGTTCCCAAGGGGGCGGCGGCTGGCATTGCGCGGTTTTACGAACAGTTCTTCGGCGCCACGGCGGCGGTCGAGAAATTCGAGGGGGCAGCGACGGCCAACGTCCTGGTCGGCTATCATCAACGCTTTCTGTTCAAGGAATCGAAAACTCGACTGCCGAAATACGACGGGCACCATATTCAGCTATACGTCACGGACTTTTCAGGGCCGTACAAACATCTGCTCAAACGCGGGCTGATTACGCAGGAAAGCAACCAGCACCAATACCGCTTCTTGAAAATTGTCGATCCCGATAGCGGCAAGGAACTGTACGACCTTGAACATGAAATCCGGTCGATGAGTCATCCGCTGTTCGGACGGCAGTTGATCAACCGGAACCCGGTTCAGACCAACAACGCCTTCGCCGCTGGTTACGACGACCGGTCATGGTCGATGCCCGCTTCGGCGTAACCGCGTCAAATCGCTATAACTGACCAATTCGGCCTTCAAGTGCGGGCCGGGTTGGTCGCGATATAGAGTTGATTAATAGGGTATTCGTGCCTGCGAGCAGGTCGGATGCAGGGCCAGCGACTTACAACGAATTACGCCGGCATGTTATTCGGTTGCGTCGCCGTCTGTTGCGGGCGCATCCGCTTGTTCTGATTGGGTGTCAGCGGATTTTTGTTCCGCCTTTTCCTTTTTGGCCTCAAGCCGGGAGGCTTTCTTCAAGGCTTTTGCCCGGTCGCGCTCCATACGTTCAAATTTATAATTGGGCTTCCGGGGCATATTTATTCTTTCGCTCGTTCCATGAGGTATTGCGCAATGCCTAACCGTCCTGTCGCCGGAACCCGAATGGCGCCGACGTCAGGACGGAGGTAATAACTTAACGGAACGTATTAGTCTACGAGAGAGAGATTCTCTGCGGAAGATTTTCCGTTCTTGCCGGGCTCAAGCTCATAAGAGACTTTTTGGCCTTCGTTAAGGGTGCTCAATCCGGCGCGTTCTACGGCCGAAATATGAACGAAGGCGTCATTGGAACCGTCTTCCGGTTCGATGAATCCGAAACCCTTGGCGGGGTTAAACCATTTTACTGTACCAGTTGTCATAGTCATGTCCTCTAACATGGAGTGTTGATTCCGCGCCTCACATCATGTGGTGGCGTGGCCGGTTTAACGCTTACATTGTCAGGGGATAACTAAGCTAATCGGCGTACCGGCTATTCAAGTAACACACAACAAATGCACACGTATGGAACGATATGTAATCAAATTCCAGGAAAAGTCAATAACCCATGGGTATTTTAATAAATTTTACCTTACCAGAATACTTTAGGAAAGGCTCTTCCAAATAAGGTTCAGGCCAAGGATCAACAAGAAGGCGAAGACGAATTTACGGAACAATGATTGCGACAGCCGGTCGCGAATCCATTGCCCGAACGCCATGCCCAGCAAGGTTGGAATCAGGGCGAACGACGATAGCAATATCGCCTGCGTTCCAAACGCCCCCTGATGCGTCAAGGCGCCCGCCCAGGCGATGGTCCCGATCAACAGCGACAAACCGGCGGCTTGAACGAACCGGTCCTTATCCAGGTCCAGCGCTTGAAGATAGACCATCATCGGCATCAACAGGGATCCCGTCGTACCGGTCAGCAATCCCGCGCCCAAGCCGACGACCGGCGACAGCATTGCTTCCCGGCGCGACGGCACTTTGGGCGCGTAGGCGAACAGGCCCATGAGCGTGTAGACGACGATGACGAGCCCGAGGAGGCCCGAGAACAAAATCGATTCAACGTGAAACAGAACCAGGGTGCCGAGCCATACCCCGACACAGGCGATTGCGTTCAAAAGCCAGAAGCGCCGCAGTAATTCCCTAAGGTCGCCGCCGCGCATGATCTGCCAGGTATTGGCGACGAGCGATGGAATGATGAGCAAGGGGATCGCGTCCCGCAAGCCGAGGCCGATGCTGAGAATGGCGATGGCCGTCGTCGGCAATCCGACGCCGATGGCGCCTTTGATAGAACCGGCGACCAGAAAGGCCGCCACGATGAGAGCCATCGACGTTGTATCCACGGTTCAGACCGTGAAGCGCCGGTTCAGTGCGTCGTTTGAAAAGGCGCCCTCGGCGTAGCCGTAGGTGCCGGGGCCGCGCAATTCCGCCGCGGCATTTTCCACCAGTTTCAGACAGGCGCGGGCGAGGCTGCCGCCAATCGACACGCGGGCGACGCCCATCGCCTGTAATTCCGCAGTGGAGGGCGAGGTTGGCCCCGCGAGTATATTGAGCGGTCCGTCAATGGCGTTGGTGAGGCGCTGGATCAAATCCGGGTCGGCGACGCCAGGCACATAGACGCAGCGCGCTCCGGCGGCGTAATACGCGTTGGCGCGCGCGACCGCTTCGTCGAACATCGCCGGTGTCGCGCCTTTATTATAAAGGTACACATCGGTGCGAGCGTTGATGACAAAGGGTATTCCGGCGGCGTCGGCGGCTTCCCGTCCGGCGCGTATGCGACCGACCGCGAGCGACATATCGAGCATCGGTTCCGCCTCCGTGGCGATAGCGTCCTCGATGTTCGCCCCGACCGCGCCCGCCGCGATTACCTGGCGAATGGTTTCCGCGACGTCTTGCGGGGCGGCGCCGTATCCAGCTTCCATGTCGGCGGTCAACGGGACGCCGACAATCGCGGCGCACCGCGCCACTTCGGCGCACATTTCTTCGCGGCTGATGACATGGCCGTCCGCATAGCCGTGCGCGAACGCGACCCCGGCGCTGGTCGTGGCGATGGCGGGAAAGCCCGCATCGGCCAGGATTTTGGCGCTTCCGGCGTCCCAGCAATTCGGCAGCACCAGAATGTCCGGTCCTTCATGCAGGGCCGCGAACGCTTCCGCTTTCGCCAGCAACGTGGTTGTGTTCATCGGGGCGCCCTCAGGCGCTGCGTTCCAGCAACTCGATGCTGACATTCTGCGGACCGCGCATGAAGGCGATGCGGGTTCCGGGGCGGATGGTGGTGGGCTCCATCGTGAATTCAGCGCCTTTCGCCTTCAATTCCGCGACGGTGTCGTCGATGCCTTCGACCCGCAATCCCATATGGTCCAGTCCAAGGTATGGCGATTCCGGCGCCGCGCCAGCGTCGTCGGCAGAAATTTGCGCGATGAAGAACGTCGCGCCGCAGAGGTCTAAATCCACGCGCGGTTTGCCTTGCTGCATGGAGCGCTTGATCGTCGCGCCAAACATATTTTCGTAGAACTGGGCCGTTTCTTCCGGGTCCGGGCTGCGAAGGTGGACATGGTCAAAGGTGAACGCCGCCATTTGGTCTCTCCCCATTTTAGTGCGTCGAATGATGTACGCTTTGTTTCGAAAGCCTATACCTCGCTTTCATACGCCGCCAGCCGCAATTATCGCGTTTTGCGCACCTTGTTCACCGGATGCCGAACCCGCTTGCCCTGCAGGAAGCGGGCGATGTCGGCGCCCGCAGTTCCGGCGATCGCATCAAGGCATTCGACCGTCGATCCGCCGATATGGGGCGTCAGAAGTATATTCGGCGCGTCGAAAATCGGGCTGTCCGGATCGGGCGGTTCGCCTTCAAGAACGTCCAGCGCCGCGCCGCCAAGCTTGCCGCTTTTCAACGCGCGGGCCAGCGCTGCTTCATCGACCAGCGGGCCGCGCGCGGCGTTTATCAGGAACGCGCCTTTTTTCATGGCGCCAAAGGCCTTGCGATTGATCATGTGATGGGTGGCGGGTATATGCGGGGCGTGCAGGGATACATAGTCGGACGCGCCCAGCAATGCGTCCAGCGTCATCGGTCGGGCGCCAAGCGCGCGAATGTCCGTTGTGGACAGGCCCGGATCGTGCGCGCAGACTTTCATGCCGAACGCCTTGGCCATGCCGGTGACGCGCCCGCCGATCTGGCCAATGCCGACCAGTCCCAGCGTCTTGCCCTTCAGCTCCGTGCCGGTGTGGCGCGCTTCGCCCCAAACCCGTTCGGCCTGCACCCGTGCGGCGCTTTCCGCAACCTTACGCGCCAGATTGACCATCAGGCACAGCGTCAGTTCCGCCACGGCGTCCGCGTTGGCGCCGGGCGCATTGGTGACCAGAACGCCGCGTTCGGTGCAGGCGGCGACATCCACCTGATCGACGCCCGCGCCATGCACCGCGACGACGCGTAAATCGGGCAGCTTATCGAGCAATGTCGGCGTGATATAGCCAGGCCGCAGCAACATGCCCGCGGCGCCTTTCAACATTTTTGCAAAGCGAAATTCTTCCGCTTCGCCAATGGGGCTGAACGGCAACGGTATGGTTTTAATCGGCGCGACCCCGCGCAGGGCGGCGCGCACCGGCGTCATCGATACGGGGAAGTCATCGGTCGCGGTGACGGCGACCCAGGGTTTCGGTGAAGGCATGAAGGATGGTCTTTCGTATAATTAGTCGCGGGTAATTTAGTCGCGGATCCAGCCTGGACCCCATAGATTAAGGCTGCGTTCCTCCAGGGGCCAGACGCGCGCCGTCATTTCCCGCGGCATGATTTCCAGTTCCGCGGAAATTTCCACCTGATGGCCATGCGGGTCCTGGATCATGAAGAACAAATTGTTGCCGGGCCCGTGCCGACCGGGTCCCCACCACAACTTAATGTTATTCGCGGACATGTGGTCGGCCCAATCGCGAATGTCGTTCCAGCATTCGACTTCGTAGGCGTGATGATCGCAGCGGGTTTCCGAGCCTGAGAAGACGGCGAAACTGTGGTGTTCCGGATCGGATCGGTAGAACGCGACTTTTCGCGTGGCGGGGTCATCGATGTCGGCGCTGCAATAATCCGACGGGGTGAACCCCAACGCATCTTCGTAAAACGCCATCATGCGCGGCAGGTTATCGGTCGCCACCACGGCGTGTTGCAGGCGTGCGGGCAGGGTCAGCGCGGACGGCGTATTGACGGCCGGGTGCGAAGGCAACCCCGCGCGCGGCAGCCCGAAGACGTTCAGCCATCCGTCCGGGTCGCGCACGGCCACGGCGTCGTCGTCGAACAATGGCGACGGGGAGGGCTCGATATTGATCCCCTTGCCCTGGATATAGGCGCGAACCTCGTCTAGTTGCTGTCGCCCGGTAAGACGAAAGCCGTGATAAGGCCGCCCGCCTGGTTCGCCCGGACCGATAACCAGACGCCGTCCGGGGCCTTGCAGGTAAAATTCCTCCGCCGAAAAATCGGTTGTTCGAAACCCGAATGCGGCGGCGTAGAATTTCGCCAACGCCGCCGGGTCGCTGGAATCAAGCCGCAGGTGATCCAGTTGCGCGGGCCAAATGGGAGACAGCATCGTCATGGGCTTATTCTACGCCGCCGCCGCACGCTGGCAATAGCCGGTTGGGGGCAATCGCGTCCTGGATTGCCGATACGTCGGGCGTAACGCTATAGTTCGCGTATCGGGCCAAATAAAGCCGGATCGATGGCGACCGGAAGGACAAAATCATGGGGCGACCCTATACGAAAAATTACGTCGATACGGAACGGGGTCGCATCAACCGGTCCATCTTCTCCAGTCAGGCGATATATGAAGACGAGTTGGAGCGAGTGTTCGCCCGGTCCTGGTTGTTCGTCGGGCATGAAAGCCAAATTCCCGATCCCGACGATTTCATCCTCGGGCGCATGGGTGAGGAATCGGTGATCGTCAACCGCGACCGGTCCGGCAAACTTCGCGTGATGCTCAACAATTGCCGTCACAGGGGCATGCGCGTCTGCCGGTACGACAAGGGCAATACGCGGAAATTCTACTGTCCGTTCCATGGTTGGGTGTATTCGGACTCGGGCGAATTGATCGCCGTGCCCAAACTTGATACGGGTTATCACAATGAGCTCGACCGGTCCGAATGGGGGCTCATCCAGGCGCGCGTCGCCAGCTATCACGGGTATATATTCGCGTGTTGGGATGAAGAGACGCCCGGTTTCGAGGACTATCTGGGCGACCTTCGGTTTTACTTCGACGACTATTGCGAATTGCCGGACGGCAGCCATGGCGATTGGGAGGCGTTCGGCGGCGTCTTCAAATGGCGCATGCGCAACAACTGGAAGTTCAGCGCCGAGAATTTCGCCGGTGATTATTACCACAACCCGAGTCACGCCTCGGTCGACGCCGTGGTGTTGTCTCCGGCCGGAGAGAAAGGGCGCCACACTTACGACACGGTCAGCCGGTCTCGCGAAGTCTATAAACTCAACATCTGTGTGACCCCGGAAGGCCATACCTGCCGGGGGGAATTGTTCAAGGATGATTACGAGTACGCGCCGACCTATCAGGACATGGCGGTCGTGGAGGACTACTTCCGCGACTGCTTCCGAAAACGCCGCGAGAAGCTGGGCGAAAAAGCGCGCTGGTACGGTCATGGCGGCACGATCTTTCCCAACGTGTCCTATTCGAACGGCGTGCAAAGCATGGGGACATGGCATCCCGTCGGCCCGCACGAAACCGAAACCTGGCGCATTTTCCTGGCGCCCAGGGACGCGCCCGACGAAGTCAAGAATGTGCTGCGCCATTACGTGATCCGCTATCAGGGACCGTCCGGGTTGACCGAACAGGACGACATGGAGAACTGGGGTTACGCCCATGAAGGCGCGCGCGGGACCATCGCCCGGCGCCATGATTTCCATTACGGGCTGGGGCTGGGTCATGAACGCAAGGGCTGGCCGGTTGCATGGCTGGGTGGTGAGGTCTACGCCACTGAAGACGTGTCGGAACAAAACCAGCGCGCTTTTTACGCCCGCTGGGCGGCGCTCATGGATCAACCGACGGATGCGGGTTGACCATGGTGCGTTCATCGGATGATCGCGCCGCCGCCCTGGACCGCTTGTTATTGAAAGAAGATGTCGAGCAATTCTTCACTCGTGAAAACGATCTGCTCGACACTCGGCAATTCGAGGCGTGGCTTACGTTGTTGAGCGACGATATCCGTTACTGGATGCCGCTCGCCCGAAACCAGGCCTTTGGCGAGTGGGACGACGAATGGACCCGGGAAGGCAAGGACCTCAACTGGTTCGACGAAGGAAAATTCGAACTGGAACAACGGGTCAAGCAGATCATGACCGGTTTGCACTGGGCCGAGGAACCGGTGTCGCGCACGTGCCATATGTTCGCCAATTTGAAGGTGGCAGGCGATGAGGACGATACGATCCGCACGCAGCTCCGTTTCATCGTCTATCGCAACCGCACGGAAACCGAGACGGATTTTTTCGTCAGCAGGCGAAACGATGCGCTGCGTCGGGACCCGGACGGTGATTTCAAAATCGCTGCGCGGGAAATTTTCCTCGACCAGAACGTGCTGCTCGCCAAAAACCTGACGATTTTCTTTTAGGCGGCGTCCAGGAATTCAGCCGGTGATGTCCGCAGTTGTCCCACCGGATACTCCCAAATTGCCGGACAACCTGGTATTTCCAAAGGAAAGCGGTTGCGCGAGAGTTCGCCCCACGGCGTCGCTTCAACGTCCGGCGCCATATCGTCCGGCGTCATCGGTCCGATGCTGGTGTTCGAATTGTCGGAGATATGATCGACCAACAGGCGGGCGGTCCGGCTCAACGAAAGCCGCGCCGTCGTGGACACGCCCTTTGCGCGCCGCCGGGCGAGGCCCTGGATCACCGCTGTCGCCAGAAAATATCCCGTCGCATGGTCAAGCGCCTGTGCGGGAAGGGGCGTTGGCTTGTCGGCGCCATACTGGCGCATGCCGTATTCGGCGATTCCGCTGCTCATCTGCACCAGAGAGTCATAGCCACGTCGGTTTCGCCAAGGGCCGGTCCAGCCATACGCGTTGTGACTGACATCAATCATCCCCGGATTAAGGGCGCGGCGTTCTTCTGCGCCAAAGCCGAGTTTTTCAAGCGCATCCGCCCGGTAGCCATGCAGGAATACGTCGCATTGGGCTAACAAGCCCTCGAAAACGCGCCGGTCTTCCGCATCGCGCAAATCCAGCCCGGCGCACCGTTTGCCCAGCGTGACTTCGGCGAGTAAGGAAGGTTCTTTCCACCACGGCGGATCGATGCGAAGGACATCCGCGCCATATGCCGCCAGGAAACGGCTCGCCATCGGCCCCGCCAGGATTTTGGTCAGGTCCAACACGCGAACGCCTTTTAAAGGCCGCTGGGGGTCTATGGATATTGGGGATATTGGCGCTGCGTCGCAGGGCTGCGTGTCGAGATGAACAAGCGGTTCTGTCGCGACCGCGGCGCCATTGGGATGGCGGGCCCATTCTTCGGACGACCGCATTTCGGCGGCGCAACCGCCCGCCGCCACGACGGCGCTTTCCAAATCCACCGCCGACCATGTCGAAACGGCTTTGGCGACGCTTTTTCGATCTTCCTCGACCTTCAAAACCGACAGCGCCGCCGCACGATGCGCGTCCGCGTTCGTGTGCAGCCGAATCCATCCATCCGACGCCCTGTAATCGCCCGCAACCGAATCCCAGGTGTCCGGCAGGGACCATCCGCGTGGATGTACGGACGATTTATACCAAAAGGACGCCAGCCGACGGTCGACCTGTACGGGCGCGGGCGAGTCGGGATTAACGTAGGCTGCAATGGCGGCGCCCGCGACCCCGAACGACGCGGCGGCCAGATCCGTCGTCTGATAGGCCGATGGCATGTCGCCTTCGCCGACGACATTGATTTCAGTTTCGGAATTCAGGCCAAGCGCCGGGAACAGGGCCGGAAAAAAGGGATTGGTCATGAAATGATTTCTACTCGTCCAGGGTGGGGCCGGCGCCGCAGACGCGGGTTTGGCGCATGCGGCGGCGATATTTGTCCGCGTCGTATCCCGCGCCGCGATGCAGCAGGCAGCGGTTGTCCCAGATGACGACCTCGCCGGGGCGCCAGTCTTGGGAATAGACGTATTCGGCTTGTGTCGCGCGCTCCAGAAGGTCGTCGATCAAGGCCCGGCTGGCGTCTTCGTTCCATCCGGCTATGGTTTTGGCGTGCGAGCCCACATAATGGTTTTTCGCGCCCGTGCGCGGATTGGCGCGCACCATTTTTTGCTCGATGGGGGGCAGGGAAGCGGCGTGTGACGGGGTCACCGCATCGGGACCGACCTTGCTGCGTGAAAAGACGTAGTCATGCACGACCCTCAGGGGGTCGATGGTCGCCTTGACGTCTTCCGGCAAGCGGCCATACGCGGCGCGGGCGCTGATGAATTCGGTCTCGCCGCCTTCGTCGGGGACTTCGATCACCGACATAATCGACACGTAGGACGGGATCTTCCGGAACGACGAATCCGAATGCCATAAATTGTTGCCGGTCTGGAATTTGGTGCGCGTGTGGTCATTGCCCAGCACGCTGCCATCGTCCAGCACATTGCCGATGGTGCCGAAATATTCGACCACGCCATCCTGGCCAAGCCGGACGTGGCTCGCTTCCGGCTCGCCCAGAAGCCGGGTAAAGGCGAGATGGGCGTCGTCGTCCAGATGCTGGTCGGGGAAATTCACCAGCGAATATTCGTCGATCACGACGCGAATTTCTTCCACGACGGCCTCGTCTAGCGGGGCATTTAGATCGACTCCGGTTATACTCGCGCCAAAATCGGGGTGAATCGGTTCAATATTAAGCGTGGCCATGGCGTCGTCTCCATCGAAATCCATTCCGTATATTCAACCATTAAAATCCCCCTAAACCAAGTCGGCCTTCCTTCTGTGTAAAGGAAACCGATGGCGAAGGGGCCGCGCCGCTTTTGGTTCGGCCCCAAAAAGCAATGGCGGCAGCGCGCTGTCAGTCCTAAACTTCACCCCGATAAATTCGGAACAGGAGTTCACAGATGTCCGCCTACCTGATTGTCCGCGCCGTGGTTCCTGAATCGGATCGCGATAAATTTGACCATTGGTACGAAACCGAACATCTGCCGGACGCCCGGCGGGATTTCAAGGCGCTGAGCGCCAAGCGGGGGTGGAGTTCCATCGACCCCACGGTTCATTGGGCGATGTATGAATTTCCCGACGTGGAAACCGCGAACGCCATTGCAACGTCGGATGTCATCAAGGGACTGGTGGCCGAATTCGACCGCCAATGGCAGGACCGGGTCAAACGAACCAGGGAAGTCGTGGAGATTGTTCAGACCCTTTAGGAGGGGAATTGTTCACAGGCCCGAGCGTTTCGCCTTAAAACACGACTAACGCTCCAGCGACTCCAGGGCTAGTTTGAGGTCCTTGGCGTTGAAGGGTTTTTGCAGACCGGCGTCCGCGCCGATCTTCTGCGCGGCCAGGATGGCGTCGGCAGGCGACATGCCGCTCCACCCGCCCGACATGGCAAGGATCGTGCAATCTGGAAAGCCTTGCTTCAGCTGCCTGATTCCTTCGATTCCGCCCATGCCGGGCATGAAGATATCGGTCACGATGAGATCGATTTTCGATTTGGCGAAAATATCCAAACCCTGTTCAAAGGTGGCGCAGAAAAGCGTGTTGTAATCCAGTTGCATGAGCATCAGGCTCGTCATGTCGGCCAACTGGTTGTCGTCGTCGATGACGAGGGCCATTTTTTTCTTTGTCATTGTCTCGCAAGCTTCTCGGGAATCAAAGGTCTACGCGCAATGATTCCCGATTTTCGCCTCGAATTCCAGACCTAAAGCAACCTCGCAGAGGGTCAATGACGCGGCGTGCGCCGCGTCATTTTAATATTATGCCGGTGTTTCGAAAAGTTTAGCGGCGCATTCCCGTGCGACGCCGGTCGCGGGTGTATTGCTGCCCGGCATAGTCGCCCAGCCCTGTTTTCCCACGAATTGTTCTCTTTGATACTCCGCCATGCCGCGCAATGCGGTCAACTTGTTCGCGGTGTCGGCTTGTTGATTGAATTGATGAACGCAGATCGGCACGAGTTGATCTTTTACCGCTTGATGCGACACATTCTTTGCGTTTGTTTTGGCGAGGCCGTCGGTAACAACCCATCCCATCGAAAAGCTGAGGACCATGATCAATGCCGCGCCAACCGCGCCGCTTAGGATATGGGGAACGTTAAATATTTTAGACATTAAGTTGCTCTCCTGATTATTGATATTGTTAGTACATTTGGAGTTGAAAGGAAGACGAATGGCCTGTTCGAAGGCAAGAACCTAGTGGCGCAACCGAAACGGATGGTTCCCATCCGTTTCGATCAGTTGCCCCACAAAATCAATAAGTAGTGGTCTGATTCACGAAATGCTTGGGAACCAAGCGTTACGATCAGACCACAAAGAATTGCGTGAATCCGCTCGCCAGATTAACTTTTTCTTTTCTTTGTTTTGGGCGCTTCGGCGGCGGCCATCTCGGCGGCTTTCTTGTCTTCCGCCTCCTTGGCCAACCGGAGGCCCCGAAGCTTCGCCACGTGCGCAGCTTCGTCCTGCCGCACTTTTTCACGTTCTTTCAGGGCCTGTTGGGATTTTTTCTCTGATTCAGCAAAGAGCCCTTCGGCCTTTGATTGTACTGTCTTTCGCAATTTTTAAGTCCTCTGCTTGGGTTCAATGTGGTTTGGGCGGTTTGGCGCTTCTGCCGGTGGGTATTGGGTCATGAAGCCTCTCCTGAAAATTTGAGGAGAGCGCTCTTCGAGTCCGTCACAAACAAAGCAAGACGCATTGTCCGGGTGATGATTAAATTCGCCTGCCCGCCCCAGCCTCTATGCTCTTGGTGTTACGGCTGGCTTATCGTCGGGTCGTGCGTCGCGTTGATTGGTTGTTGGGGCCGCAGTGGAATTGCCGCCGGGCTTGTTGGCGCCCAGCGTGTCTGGTGGAGAGGAAATTTTCTTAAAGGACATGAAAAACTTTCATAAGGCGCCGGCAATTATTGGCCGTTGCTTAAGACACATGGTGATTGAATCAATGAATTACAATATTTATTATTAAGTAATAAATAATACATGAGATATAGTATTAGATTATTATTTTTATTTATTAATAATACTATATTATATATTTCAAGTGCAACGTAAGAACTTGCGAGGTCAGGCGCTCCGGCGCACCAGCCAAATGTTCTCCCGGTTCAAGACGGACTCGCCATTTTGATCGAGGAAGACTTCACCGACGTTGAGAAGGCCGCGTGGGGACTGTCGGCTGGGTCGCTTGCCGGTCACGCTGACATGGACTGTCAGGGTGTCGCCGGGAAAAACCGGCTTGGCGAATTCCATTTTCATGCCGATGCCGCTGGGGAGGAAATGCAGGCGGCCCCAAACACTGTTGAGCGACTGGCTTAACAAGGCGAAGGTGAACGCGCCCGACGCGATGACGTCGCCGAATTCCATGTCGGGATCCCCGGCGGGATCGACGTGCATGGGTTGGTTGTCATATTTTCGGGCGAACGCAACCATCGCGTCCCGCTCGGCGGTCACGGGGTCGCCAATCCAGGAATCGCCAATCGCGATATCTTCGAAATACAACTTGGTCATGGGCCTGGGTCGTCTCCGAACGTGACAAATGTTCCATTACTTGAGAAGTTGCGAATTCATTCAAGCGTATAGAAAAAATGCAAACAAATAAAAAACTCCGGCTCATAATATTCGTTCTGGGCACGGCCCTGGTTTCGGTCGCGTCCTACGAATTGTTTTACTGGCTGACCCATGTCTATGAATTCGACGCGCGCATCAAGACCGAGCTGACGACTCTGTCGAGCAGCGTCGACGCCAATATCGAGAAAATTTACGTCAAGGAAGGCGACGAGGTGACGAAAGGCAGCCTGCTTGTTGCGCTGGACGCCGAAGTTGAACGCCTGCGCGTCGCCGCATTCAAGGTCGATCTAGCGCGGGAACGTGCGCGGGTGAATAAACTGCTGGCGGAAAAGGACGCGCTTGAGCTGAATTTGCGGTCCCGGATCGCAACGAAAAACGAAGAAATCCGCGCGCTGCAGATCGAGCATAAGTCAATTCAGGACCGCCTCAATCTCGCCAGAAAGAATTTGAACCGCTCGAAAATCCTGCACAAGAAAGCACTGTTATCGCCTAAAAGCCTGGAGCAGGAACAGGCAAAGACGCTTAATCTGGAAGGACAGGTGAATTTCGCCGCCGCCAAGGTGAGGGTCGCCGAACGCGAGCGGGATGAAATAAAGGCGTCGGAATCAAGTATAGATATCATTGTCTCCGAGTTGAGTATTTCTGAAATAAATATAGATAAAATAAAAATCCTCATTAAAGAGGCGGAAGAAGAGTTAAAGCACAGGTTTATAGTGAGCCCGATGAATGGGATCATCGACAACATCTTCAAATACGAAGGCGAACACGTCGCCGAAGGCGAAAAACTCGTTCTTCTACATGACAAGAATTCGTTCTGGATCGAAGCCAATATCGAGGAATCGCAACTGCGGTATCTGAAAATATCGCAGAATGTCATCATCGATATCGACGCCTATCCGTTCGATAGCTTCCTGGGCACGGTGACCCGCATCGGCAGCGTCACCAATGCGCAAAGGGCCAAGGGAAGCAGCGACGACGTGAAGGCCAGCAAGGCGACCCAGCGTATCCCGGTCTACATCAAGCTGCTCGATCCGCCGAAGACCATTGCGCCCGGCATGCTGGTCGAAGTGAACATCCAGATTTACGACCAACTCGGGTTCTAATCTCATGTCCATGGCGAAGCTGGATTGGCGCGTCGTCCTGACCATCGCGACGGTCGCGATGTTGCTGCAGCAGGCGTTCTCCTATGTCTGCCAGATAGCCTTGCCGATCCTCGCCGATCGCATCGCGGAAGATTTCGGTATTTCCCGCGCGTGGCTGGGGCTGTATCTGTTTATCCAGAACATTACCGCGATCATCGCCGCAATGGCGTGCGGCGGCTTCATCATTCGTCTGGGCGCGTGGCGGGTCAGCCAGATTTGCCTGTTCCTGATGGGATCCAGCCTGCTTGTCGTCGCCAGCGGGGCCTTGTGGCTGTACCCGTTGGGCGCGGTGCTGCTGGGCGCGGGCGCGGTCTCGACCCCGGCCAGTTC
>JABJJH010000146.1 GCA_018660965.1 Rhodospirillaceae bacterium
AATGCACGCCTACAAGCACCATCAGGCGACGTATGAGGAATTCCACAACACACGCCCGGAATACCGTTGGACGCATCTGATGTCGGCGGTTCAGGCGGCGGCCATCTCGCACGGCCGTATGCAGGAAGTCTACGAATACGCGGACAAAGTCGCCCACTTCTAGGGGGTGGGATTTAGCCGGACGGCGCAACGTTTAAGGTTTGCGCTGTCCGGTTTCCTGCGCTTCGAAATACGATCTGAGAACGGCGTTCATCCGGGTCTGGTAGCCACGACCCTGCGCCTTGAACCAGCGCACGACATCGCGGTCGAACCGGACCGTGATGCGTTCTTTCGAGCCTTCCGGATACACGATTTTTGCGGATTTCCAAAAATCCGGCCCCAGGGACTCCCCGTCCGGAGCATCCCTACGGCTTCGATCCTCCATTGAATCAAGATCATCCAGAGATACGGTTTTGATATTCTTCTTGCTCATTTTTCCCAGCCTTCCACGCTGAAATCAGACGGCGGTTGTCGTTTCGCCACGTGTAGATAACGACCATGTAACTTGTTTCCCAGCGGCCAATGGCGACCCATCTGTCCTCGCCATAATTTTCGCGACCATCGCGGCGTTCCAATATGGGATTGGAGAACATTTTAGCCGCACGGACAAAATCGATCCCGTGTTTGAGAAGATTGCTCTCCCGCTTGTTCTCATCCCATTCAAACGACATTACATTATGTATGCACAGTTGTACGTATAATCAACCTATCCCTAAAATTCCTCAAGCAACCGGCCCTCGCCGTAGAACTTGTCAGTGACGGGTTGAAAGGGCGATGGCGCCGCGATTTTCCTGGTGTCAGATTTGGTCAATGCCGCGACCGCCGGGGAAAATGTCACCGCCCATGATCCGGATCAATGCGCGCTCCCCGCCATGGGTGTAGCGTCGCTAAATGATGGGGTTGATTTAACGGGGAATACGCCGTTTCGCGGGTGGAAAGGAAGAGGCGGAAAAGGATTCGATTATGCGATGGAGTGCTTCAATGATGGCGCTATTGGCGGGGGTCGGCCTCGCGATGGCGGCGATTCCGGCGGGTGCGACAATTTTCTTCGACTGGAAATGTGACGTTCTGACCACCGAAGGTACATGCGCCGCCGAGCCCGGTTTGAACTTAACCTTCGGATTCAAGGATTCCGTCGTCGTGGGCGGCGCCAGTTTCGTGGGCGCCGATACCGGTCTCGACAGCCTCTCCTTCACCAGCAGCGAGGGCGACGGCTTCACGGTCACGCTTTCGGATTGGGTCATCGACAGGGCGAATTTGAAGGTTACGTTCAGTGACGATGCGATGGTGGTCAAGGGATTGGAGGACGTTGGCGCTGACACCTTGCTCTTTGTCGGCGGCTTCAGCCCTGCGCCGGGTTTAATACGGTTCCGCGAAGGCAACGGTGAACTTGATTTAAGTGGAAATATTCGCACCTACGCCATCAACCGCCGCCAGGACAACAGCCCGAGCTTTAGTTTCGCCCTCGGTGAAATCGCGGGCGTGTTCGTTCGCCGAAGCGAGGATGTCCCGGAACCCGCCACCCTTCCCTTGTTCGGCGTGGCGCTTACCGGGCTTCTCCTTATAAGGCGGTGGCGAGTCGCGGCTGTTTCCGGTGTCGTTTCCCGTTAAAATTCCGCCAACAACCGGCCCTTGCCGTAGAACTTGTCGGTGACGCCGATGGCGCGCAGGGCGTGCCAGATCAGCGCGACGTTGATACCTAACACCGGTTTGCCGAGTTGCTTTTCCAGCGCCGGGAACAGTGGCAGCGTGCTCAAATTGGTGCCGACCTGGACGATGGCGTCCACGTCGTCGCCGTCCAGTTTATTCACCACCACGTCCAGCACCTGGGATTCCGGCGTGTGCGCGATGGAATTGGCGGTGTCGCTTTTCAACCCCACCAACCGCACGATGTCGAACCCGCTTTCGGTGAAGAACGCGCGGACCTGATCGTCGGCGACGGGCTGATAGGGCGTCAGGACCGCAATTTTCCGGGCCCCGAATTTGTTTAACGCGGCGACCGCGGCGTCCGCGCCGGTGGTCAGTTTGATGCCGGGCCCCATGATGTCCGTCACCCGGTCGTGGAACGCCGTGTTGCCGTCGACCCCGCCCCAGAAGGTTTCCGCCGACATGCCCATCATGACATGGTCCACCTCGGCGGTGACCACGTCGCGCACCGCCAGGGGAATGGTTTTCTGGATCGCCTCGACGAACGCCAGGAACGAGGCGTCGCTGGACAAATTGCGCACCTCGATGAAGAACCGCGCGAAGTGCCAGGTGATTCCTTGCGGGATGATTTGTTGGCAATCATGCTCGACGCCGATATTGGTTGACGGGATAATAACCCCGATCCGACCGCGCGGTCCGATCCACGGTTTTTGCGGTTTTTGCGGTTTCGGCGATTGCGCGGTGTCGGTCATGGTTTTGGCGTTTCCCGTGTGGTTTAAATCGGGTGAGAAGAATTTCATGGTCCGGCTAACTATAGCCGAATGTCAAAGAAGGCGTGATTGTTGACGAGACTGCAAGTCCTTGAATCCGAAGCCGCCGCCGCGGCTGCAAAGGGAAACCTGCCCAAGGCGGAAAACTTTTGCCGCAGCGCGTTGGAAGAAGATCCTGGCGCGGTCTGGGCGATGACGCTGTTGGGCAAGGTCGCCCTGGGGCTTGGTCAGAGGCAATTCGCGCGCCGGTATTTCGCCGATGCCGCCGCCGCGGCGCCGGAATCGCCGGAAACAATCGCGAATTTGGCGTGGGTGGAAAGCCAGCCTGCCCCGGAACCGCCGCCGCCATCGAATGAAGAGCGCTTTTTATTGATCAAGGCGTGGGGACAGGGGTTCTGGTCTGATGTCAGCCATGTCATCGGGCAATTGTTGCTGGCGGAAATTACCGGGCGAACGCCCGTCGTTGACTGGGGCGGCAACAGCCGGTTTGGCGACGGGAGCGACGCCAACCTTTATCCCTATTTTTTCGAACCTATCGGCGAACCGGGCATCGATGAACTGACTCGGTCGGATTGGGATTATTTTCCGCCGAAATGGAACGCCGAAAATCTTCGCGATAACGAATTAAATATTTGGGAAGGCGCGTATTCCCGAATGGCCGCGATGTATTTTCTGAACCGGATCGAACGCGTCGCGGTCAGCGATTTTTACACCGGCGTGGCCGATTTGAGCCCCTGGATTCCGCCCGAGCATCCGCTGTATGGCGAAAGCGTGGAGGGGTTGTATCGGTATCTCGTCAAAAAATACCTGCGGCCTTCACCGGCGATACGACAGGAGATCGATGCATTTTACGAGGAGCGCCTGGCGGATCTGCCTTACATTTCAGTCCATGTGCGCGGGTCCGACAAGGTTACGGAACAATCCGATCTGGGTGACGTGAATGATATGTATTTCACCGTTCTGGACGACTACCTGCGGCAGGACCCCGTGTGTAACATCTTCCTGTTCACCGATGACAACCGGGTCCTTCAACGCTTCATCGCCCGCTATGGCGACAAGGTGATTTTCACCGATTGCGACCGCACGGACACCGATGATGGCGTGCATGTGGCGCAGAAGATCGACCCCCGGCGCCTGGGCGTGGAAGTGGTGATCGACGCCTATCTCGCCGCGCGGGGTCTCGGCTTCGTCGGCAATGGCGCTTCCAACGTGTCCTGCATGGTGGTGCATTTGAACGATTGGCGCGACGGTGAGTACACCCTGCTGGCGCCCAGTCGGCATGATCATGACCCGTTCCTGCATAATTGGTAGCTGGCCCTTGAATATTAGAATTAAATTCCTATATATATTTCACGCTCAATCGAGGCCGTCGCGTCACGGCGCGCCAAATGTCTAAATGCTAACCGATGTATACTCATGCTAATTATATTTCGAAGTTTTGAACACTATAGTACCGCGTCATGAGAAAACCGAGCAGCCGCACGGCGCCCGATCTCCTCGACGAAATGGCCGAACGTTTTTCGTCCCGCGACTTCGTTGTCGATGGCGAGACGCGCTTCACCTACGCGTCGTTTCGCGACGCCGCGCAGGCCCATGCGAAAGGATTGCACTCGCTGGGGCTGCGCCGGGGCGCTCGATTGGCCATTCTCATGGACAACCGGCATGAATGGCTGATCGCCTATTTCGCGGCGATGACGCTGGGCGCGGAAGTGGCGGCGCTCAACACCTGGTCGACGGGGCCGGAACTGGCCTATCAGCTTGCCCATGCGAATGTTGAGTTTCTGGTCGCGGAGGCTCGAGTGCGCGACCGTGGCCTGGATGAGGTGCTCGACGATTTGCGCGCCGCCGGGCACGACCAACCGTTGAAGCTCATTGTTGTGGGCGGGGTTGTGGGCGAGCCCCGGGTGGGCGGCGTGGCCTTCGACTCCTTGCCCGAACGGGGCGCAAACGTATCCGATGGCGTGGTGCGCGCGGGCGCGGTCAGGCCGGACGATGTCGCCTGCATCCTCTACACGTCGGGATCGACGGCGACGCCAAAGGGCGTGCCGCTGCTGCACAGTGGTATGATCGACAACATGTGGTCGATTGGCGAGCGCATGCATTTGACGCCGGATGACCGTCTATGGCTGGCGGTGTCGCTGTTCTGGTCGTTCGCTTGTGTGAATGCGCTGTTCACGGTGATGACTCATGGCGGCGCAATTGTGTTGCAGCACCGGTTCGACGCGGGCGCTGCGCTGCGCTTGATCGAGCGCGAAGGCTGCACGGTGTTCTACGGCATGCCGAACATGGCGCTGGCGATGACCGACCACCCCGACCGGGCGCGTCATGATTTACGAACGCTGCGGACGGGCGCGACGATTGGGACGCCGGAACAGATTCAGCGCATCGTTGATCTGGGGGTTCGCAATATCTGCAATGTCTACGGGTTGACGGAAGCCTATGGCAATTCCGCGGTGACAGACGCCCATGACCCGTTGTCGCGGCGCTTGGCGTGTTCCGGGCCCGCGTTGGACGGCGTCGAAATCAGAATTGTCGATCCGGCGACGGGGAAAGCCTTGCCCGCGAATACGAGGGGGGAAATCGTCATTCGCGGCAATCTGACGCCGGGGTATTTGAACGACCCGGAACGCACCGCCGAATCCTTCGACGCCGACGGCTATTTCCACACCGGCGATTTCGGCATTCTCGACGATGCGGGATATCTGACCTTCCAGGGGCGGTTGAAGGAACTGGTGAAAACCGGCGGCATTAACGTCGCCCCGGCGGAAATCGAGGCGGTGTTGCGAACCCATGACGGCGTGGGGGAGGTCTATGTCATCGGCGTGCCGGATGCCCGGCTCGACGAAGCCCTGGCGGCGGTGATCGTGCCTATGAGCGACGCGGCGCCCGACC
>JABJJH010000145.1 GCA_018660965.1 Rhodospirillaceae bacterium
CGATGGAGCCACCGCCCGCCCCGATGGCGTTGACGTCGATGGCCGGAGTCTTGACCGGATGCCCCGCCACCAGCCTGTCCGAGGTGAACAACGGCGCGCCGCCCGTCACCAGCGACACATCCGTGCTGGTGCCGCCGACATCGAAGGCCAGAATATCGGGCGC
This sequence comes from Rhodospirillaceae bacterium, assembly GCA_018660965.1. Classification (GTDB taxonomy): domain Bacteria; phylum Pseudomonadota; class Alphaproteobacteria; order UBA8366; genus JABJJH01. The sequence goes on from JABJJH010000145.1 coordinate 164, forward strand.
GCCCGCCGCCCGCGCCACGGCGGCGGCCCCGACGACGCCCGCCGCCGGACCGGACAAACAAGTGCGCACGGGAAATTGTTCCGCCACCGGGGCAGGCAACATGCCGCCATTGGAATGCACGATGAACGGCGCCGGTTTCACGCCAAGCCGCCCAACCCGCTCGACGAAGCGGTTGAGATAGGCGCTCATGCGTGGCCCGACATAGGCGTTCACCGCCGTGGTGGACACCCGTTCGTATTCGCGGAATTCCGGCAACACGTCGCTGGACAGGCTGATGAGCGCCTCGGGGAACACCCGTTCGACGATTTCGCGCGCCTGACGTTCATGCGCCGGATTGCGGTAGGCATGCAGAAAACAGATCGCAACCGCCTTGACCCCGGCGGCCTTCAATTGCGCGGCGGCGTCTTCGGTTTCGGAGTCCGACAAGGGGCGCAGCACCGCGCCCGCGGCGTCGACGCGCTCGGTTACTTCGATGCGATGCGCCCGGCGGGCCAGCGGGTCGGGCCGCGTGACGCTGTAATCATATAAATTGGGACGGGTCTGCCGGGCGATTTCCAGAACGTCGCGAAAGCCCCGCGTCGTGATCAACCCGATGGTGGGGTCGCGCCGTTCCAACAGCATGTTCAGCGCGACGGTCGTGCCGTGCCCCAGATACACCACATCGTCCGCCGCAACCCCTTCGCGGTCCAGCAGTTCCCCCACGCCCTGTTCGATGGCCAGTGACGGGTCGTGCGGGGTCGAGGGAACCTTGTGATAAGAAAGCACGGCGCTGGTTTCGTCGAACAATGTCAAATCGGTAAACGTGCCGCCAACATCCACGCCAACTCGGTACATACGCCGCAACCTTCAAAATTCTGTGCGCTGCGGTGTGAGTCGCCACAACATCCTCGGAGTCACCAAAAAATTACATCCGCCTCAAGCTTTGTCCAGACAATCCCGATCAGATGGCCCCTATAAGGTAATGACGATCTTGCCCGTATGCGCGTTCGATTCCATGTAGCGGTGCGCGGCGTCGAGTTCTTCGATGGGGAAGACGCGGTCGACGACCGGTTGGATGGCGCCGTCGCTCAGCGCCGCCTGCAAATCCGCCGCGCACGCGCGGGCGCAAGCGCGTTTTTCTTCATCGTTCCGGGTTCGGAATGTCACCCCGATGATGCGCAAGCGCTTTAAGGCGACCGCGTTGAGGTCAATCTCCGCCATGCTGCCGCCAAGCCGTCCAACCCCGATCAGGCGTCCCTTGAGGCCCAGGACTTCAATGTTGTCGGCAAGTGCGGGCGCGCCGACCGAATCAATAATCAGGTCGACGCCCTTGCCGTCCGTGGCCGCCGCGACCGCGTCGATAATCGATTCCGACGACAAATCAACACGCACATCCGCGCCCAGCGCTTCCAAGGCCGCAAGTTTTTCCGGCCCGCGCGAGGTGGCGATAATGGTTCCAGCCCCCAGCGCCCGGGCGATCTGGATCGCGGCGATCCCAATCCCCGACGATCCGGCGTTGACCAACACGGTTTCCCCCGCCGTCAGGACGCCATTGGTGACGATGGCGTCATGCGCGGTCACAAGGACATTGGGCAGGGAGGCCGCCTGCACCCAGTCGAGATGATCCGGCACGGGCATCAACAGATCCCGGTCGGCGACGGCGAAATCGGCGTTGCAGCCGCGCACCTGTCCCATCACCCGGTCGCCAACCTTGAAACTACCCGCGTCAACGCCGGTTTTCTCGACCTCTCCCGCCAGTTCTATTCCGGAAATAACCGGATCGCCGGTTTTCAGGCCCCGCCGTCCCACAACCTCGCCCCGGTTGATCGCGGTCGCCTTGACCTTGATCAGCACGTCGCGGGGTCCCGGCGTCGGCTGTGGCGCATCCTGGACTTCAATCCGCCCGCCCTCCGGGCCCGGTATCAACATTACGGCTTTCATGGCGTATTCTCCCCTGATTCGATTACGCCTATTCTACGCGCTTTGCGCGGGGCGCCACAACTTGCCGCACGACGCCCTTATTGAAACCATAACGTTTGTAGGGGTACACTATTTGTCCGGACATTATATCCAAAACTTAATTCCAATGGAGCTTAAACAATGACCGCACAGGTAATTCAAGCGACGCCGGTCGCAGGTGCGCTTGGCGCGGACATTGCGGGCGTCGATTTATCGAAGGATCTGGACAACGAGTCGTTTGACGCCATTCATCAGGCGTTGCTGGATCATTGCGTGATATTTTTCAAGGATCAGGACATCACGCCGGAACAACAGCTCGACTTCGCCAAGCGCTTCGGCGGCATTCACCATCACCCCTATATGCAGGGCATGCCCAATCATCCCGATATCTTTGAAATTTTGAAAACCGAAACCGACCCGCATAATTTCGGCGGCGTCTGGCATGTCGACCAGATGTTTACGCCAAAACCGAACATGGCCACCATCCTGTACGCCAAGGAAGTGCCGGAAGCAGGCGGCGACACCTTGTTCGCCAACATGTACAACGCCTATGACGCACTGTCCGACACAATGAAGGATATGCTGTCCGGGCTGAAAGTCCTGTGCGTCGGCGACCGCCCCGGCAAACGATCACGCAAGGAACGGTACAAGGAATTAAACGGCGTCAAAATGAACGAAGAAGACATCGGCGTTCGCGCTAGTGAACACCCCCTGATTCGCTCCCACCCCGAAACCGGGCGCAAATCGTTATTTATCGGCTCGCATGTAGACAATATCGCCGGCATGACGAAAGGGGAAAGTGAGCCAATCCTGGGCTTTTTGCGTCAA
>JABJJH010000143.1 GCA_018660965.1 Rhodospirillaceae bacterium
AACACCTCGAACAGCGACCTGAAATACCTGTGCGTCGCCACGAATGAAGCGGTGGATGTGGTGCTGTATCCGGATTCCAAAAAAATCGGCGCGCTGGCGGGCGGTTTCGCAGAACCGGTGCGGTATTTCGCCGACCAGGACTCGGCCGTCGATTACTACAAAGGCGAAACCTGACCCCGAACAAACGCAACATGCTCTAACCGAACGCGCCCTTATCCAAAAGCGCACTTATCCAAAGGCGCCCTGGGCCACCGCCACGACGACTATGTAGCGCACCGCCTTGCCAAACCCGACCAACAGGACGAACAGCAGGAAGTTCATTCGCAGAACACCGGCGATGAAGGTCAAGGGATCGCCTATCACCGGCGCCCACGCCAACAACATCGACCAGACGCCATAGCGTTGGAACCAGGCGGTCGCGCGCGCCATGGCGGCGGGTTTGACGGGGAACCACTTGCGGTCCCGCCAGCGCAGGCAGTACCGGCCCAACAACCAATTAACGACCGCGCCCAGGGTGTTGCCCACGGTGGCCACGGCGATGAGCGCCGGAGCGTTGAAGTCCCTGGAGAGCGACAAAACGCCGAGCACGGCTTCCGACGATACCGGAATCAGCGTCGACGCCAGAAACGCGCTCGCGAACAGGCCAAGGTAACCGGCGTCCATCATGATGATACGCTTACTTCAACAACAAGATCATGCTGGGCAACGGGTCGCGCATCGAATTGATCGGCCAGGTGTATAAGGTCTTCGGACCTTTTTTCACCGTCGCGGCGTTGTGCTTGAGGACTTTCGCATCGGTCCAGATGCGCAGGACGCCCTTGGTGTCGAAGCCTTTTTCAATCAACTCATCGACATAACGTTTAGGCGGGCGATTGCCCACAAGTTCCGTGAAGCCGTCCTTGCGCTTCTTCAAGCGCACGAAAATCGCGTTCGAACGGATGAAGGTGAAGGACTTGGAATCGTGAATGTTGCTTTGGTATTCGTAGTGAACCTTGTAGCGCGCGTTTTCGATATACTCGACGCTCTTGAACGACCGGTCGCGGGCCAGATCACGCTTGTAAATGGCGATGTTTTTCGTCAGTTCATCGCCGGACAATTTGCCTTTGCCGATCTTGCTCAATAAGGGAATGCTAGTGATGTCGCCTTTGTAGCGAAAGGCGAACCCGCCCTTCGGGTCGATGTTGAAATCCGCCTCGAAGTCCGACGGCAAATAACAACCGGTCGCGACAAGCAGGACCAACGCGATTCTGGAAAGAACTTTCATCGGCCCGCCTAAGGTCATCGCCGCGAATCGCCGGGCGAAATCATGGCGCCTTTGGCGTCGTGACGCCGACCATGGCGTCGCGGGTGACAAGGGCCGCCAAGGCGTCCTCGGACAGGTCTTCGCTGCCGTCCGGGCGCATCGGCAGGACCATGTAGCGCATGTCCGCAGTGCTGTCGTGCACGCGCACTTCGACCGAATCGGACAATTCCGTTCCAAACTCCGCCAGAACCTTGCGCGGCTCGCTCACCGCGCGGCGGCGATATTCACGGGATTTGTACCAATCCGGCGGAAACCCGAGCAGGAAGCGCGGATAGCAGGAACACAGCGTGCAGACGATCAGATTATGAACCGTCGCGGTGTTTTCCATGACCAGAATCGGGATCGGGCCGATGTCCATGTCCAGTTCGGCCCCCGCCGCCTTGGAATCCGCGACGAGTCGATCCTTGAAATCCGGGTCAATCCAGGCGCGGGCGACCAATGCCGCGCCGCGCGCCGGGGTAATTGTATCCATGAATTCGATTTGCTTGCGCAGTTCTTCCGCCTCAATGACGCCTTTCTCGACCAGCAAATCGGCCACCGCCATTTGCATGATCTGATGGTGCGTCAACGGCGTGTCTTCCAAATCCGGCTGGGTTGGATGTTTGTGCAGGGGATCGTGTTCGTACATCCCGTGTTCGCCGTGCTCGTGATGGTCGCTCATATCACTGCTCCTATTGCGCCGGGTCCAGCCAATGTTCGTAAATTTCTATTTCCACGTGGTCATCCGGGGACCCGCTGTAGTCGTCCCACAAATCGTTCTGCTTAAACTGAACCCTGTACATCGGGCTCACCGGGCCTTCGTATTTTCCGTAGGCCAATTCTTCCGGGTTTCGAAATTCCCCGCAGAAGCGAACGATGACGCCGGATTTGCCCCGGCAGTAATAAGGGGTTCGCACATGGCCCGGTGGATAGGCGGCGCGGACCTGAACCGGATCGCCGACCGAATATCGCGCGCTCATAACGCCCGGTTCCCTTGCCGCGCTTCGATCTCCGCCATTTTTCGGCCCAACTCGTCCACGGACAGAACATCCTTTTCCAACAGGATGTTGGTGACCGCCGAAATCCAGCGTTCATAATAATTGTAGCGTTCGTAAGCGTCCGCGCCGAGGTTTTCGATGGCCCGCCGCAATTCGTCCGTCGTCACCAGTTTCCGTTTGTCGTCCGACAGCAACGCCTTGATCGCATCGACGCGTTTTTCCCAGGGCTCGTGCGCATGTTGATTGGTTTCAACCGGGCCCGCCTCCAGCCCCCCCATGTCGTGATGCCGTCGTCTATCGGTCATGTCGCCTCCGCCACTAACTGTACAGCCTAGTATGAACGTCGCCAAATAGACGCGCAATATTCACGGGTCGTTTTTCTTCACCATTGCGCGAGGAGGCGGGCGCATCGGCGCGCGCCGTGGCACTATCCAAACGGCGAAATAATCAGGTGTATCCATGGGTTGGAAATTCATTAGCGTTCTGGCTATCACGATTCTATTGGCTCCAAACATCGCGTGGGGCGACGCGGCGGTCCCGCGCGTCATTCCGATTCCCGCCGGCGCCTTCATCCAGGGATCCGACCGGGCCGAGCGCGAAGCCGCCTATCGTCTCGACGAAGCCGCCTATGGCCACAGCGTCACGCGCAAAAACAAATGGTATGAAAGTGAATTCAAACGCGGACCCGCAAACACCGGCGCCTATGACATCACCGCAACGCTGATCACCAACGCGCAATACGCCGTCTTTATCGCCGCCACACGCCGCGCCGCGCCCGATGTCGACCGGGCGACGTGGCGCGGCTATGGATTGATCCACCCTTGGCCGCGCACCCGACGACATGCCTGGGTCAACGGCGAACCGCCACCGGGCCGGGCGGACCATCCCGTCGTGCTGGTCAGTCACGGGGACGTTGCGGCCTATGCAGCATGGTTGAGCCGACGCACCGGCGCCAAGTGGCGCCTGCCAACCGAACGGGAATGGGAAAAGGCCGCGCGCGGCGTGGATGGCCGACGCTTCCCCTGGGGGCCGGACTTCGATCCGACCAAACTCAACAGCCACGACCCCAAGGACCAAACCAAGGGCCCGTTCGACACCACGCCGGTCGGCGCGTTTCACGCCGGGGCCAGCCCGTTCGGTCTGCTCGACCCCGCCGGTCAGGTGTTCGAATGGACGGCGACGACATCCGGTGCGGGCCGCTATGTGGTCAAGGGCGGATCGTGGGACGATAGCGGTTGCGGCATCTGCCGACCGGCGGCGCGCCACACCCGCCCCGAATCCCTCAAGCATATCCTGATCGGGTTTCGGCTGGTGCGGGAACGGTCATAGGCGATATCGCGATCTTGCGAAACGTTCTAACGACTGATGTATGTCAAATCGGCGAACCGTTTCTTGAAATACAATGCATCTGTCTAAGCCGACATTCCCCAAGTAGAATGCCCTTTCTTGCATGTTGTCGATGTTTTGTGCCCCGAGCAAGCCGCCTGTACGACTTTCGCTGTTGTTTGGGCACCTGACCCAGGAACTGAGCGCGATTTCTGGTCTCGACAGCTTGGT
>JABJJH010000142.1 GCA_018660965.1 Rhodospirillaceae bacterium
CATCGACGGGGCTGCCGGTGAACCGGCCCGCCTTTTCCGCCGCCGCCCATTCCGCCGCCGTGCAGATTTTGTAGATCAAGTTACTCGTCATAAAAGACCCTCAAGCCTGTGCGTATCGATCCACGGCGATGTCGCCTTCACGGCGCCGCATATGATAGGCGTCGTATCTCGTTTGAATTCTGAGCAGCGTATCCATTTTGACGCCGAACGCTTTTTCAATTCGCAGCGCCATTTCCGGCGATAGCGACGCTTTCCCATTCAGCAAATTGGAAAGCGCCGGGCGGCCCACGCCCAGCGCCTTGGCGGCGGCTGTTACGGAAAGATGATCCGGCAAAACGGATCGCTTGATAAATCCACCGGGATGGACCGCCTGCATACCAATTTTAACCGCCATCATTCATGCTCCTTCCACGCGTCAGTGGTAATCCTCATAATCAACGTCATACAGCTCGTCGGCTTCCCCATCGTGCTTGAACGTAATCCGCCAGTTCGCGGTTACGTAGAAGTTAAATGTCCCGGCGCGATCCCCAGTCATTAGATGCGGTTTATATTTTTCTAGATCGAAGACCTCGTCGATGCTCTCTATATCGATGAGAAACGCCATTATGTCGGTAATTTTCGCTACATAATCCTGCTGCAAACCTTTGGAGTTATTTCTCTCAACGAGATTTCGCAGTCCCCTATGGCGAATGTTTCGAATCTCCATAAATCATTGTAACGATATGTACCGTGTAACGCAACATGATACATACGTAAATCTGATCGCCGCCGTCATGAGCGCTTCACCCCGCGTTGTCTTCGAGAATCATGGCCGCGCCTTTTTCCGCGATCATGATGGTGGGCGCGTTGGTGTTGCCCGTCGTCACCACGGGCATGACCGACGCGTCGATGACCCGCAGCCCGGTCAGGCCATGCACGCGCAGCCGGGAATCAACCACCGCTTGCGGGTCCTCGCCCATTTTGCAGGTTCCGACCGGGTGATAAATCGTGGTGCCGTTCGCCTGCGCATAGGTGCGCATGTCATCGACGGTTTCCAGCGGAACGCCGGGGCGGGTTTCACCGGTGGAAAATTTCGCGATTGCCGGCGCGGCGAAGATGCTTCGGGCCTGTTTCACGCCGGACAGCATTACTTCCAGATCACTTTGCGCCGACAGGTAATTCGGGCGGATGGCGGGTGGGGTCAACGGGTCCGGCCCGGTGGACATGATCGTGCCCCGGCTGTCCGGGCGCCCCGGACAGATGGCGATGGCCATGCCGGGTTCGCGTTCCAGTTCGTTCTTGCGTTCCGGGTCAAAGCTGACAGGGGCGAACAGGAATTGCAGATCGGGCGATTCCAGGCCTTCGCGGCTGCGGCTGAACACCATGACTGTGGTGGCGCCAAAGGTTAGCGCGCCGTCGCCCTTCACCACCCAGCGGATGATTTCGGGGATCACGCGCGGCACGCGGGCCATTTCGTTGATGGTGAGCGCATTCTGGACCCGGTGCGAAATGCGCACGACGTAATGGTCGGACAGATTGCCGCCGACGCCGGGCAAATCGTGCTGAACCTCGACCCCGATGGATTTCAGGTGTTCGCCCGGCCCGACGCCGGACACCTGCAGCAAATGCGGAGAATTGATCGACCCGCCCGAGAGCAATACTTCGCGATAAACGCGGATTTCGCGGTCTTGTCCGCGCTGGCGATAGGCGACGCCGACGCATTTTTTGCCCTCGAACAACAGCTTGGTCGCCACCGCTTCGGTTTCGATGGTCAGATTGGGCCGGTTTTTCGCCGTGGCGAGATAGGTGCGCGCGGTCGATCCGCGCAACCGCCCCCGCCGCGTCATCTGGGAATAACTGACGCCTTCCTGTTCGCGACCGTTATAGTCCGGGTTCAACTTGAACCCCGCTTCCTGGGCGGCTTCGACAAATCTGTGCGTCAGCGGCAGAATCGTGCGCGCGTCCTCCACCTCCAGGGGACCGCCAGCGCCGCGAATTTCCGGGTCGCCGCCTTCCTTGTAATTTTCCGACTTTTTGAAATACGGCAGCACATCGTCATACGACCATCCCCGGCATCCGCGCTGCGCCCAGCCGTTATAATCGGCGGCGTTGCCGCGCACATATTGCATGCCGTTGATCGAACTGGACCCGCCCAGGGTCTTGCCGCGCGGCCAGTGAATACGACGCCCGCCACTGCCTTCCTCGGGTTCGCTGCTGTAGTTCCAGTTGACAGTCGGGTGATACAACAGGGAGCGCACGCCGGCGGGAATGTGGATCATCGGGTTTGAGTCCTTGGGACCCGCTTCCAGCAACACCACGTTCGCCCCGCCTTCGCTCAAACGGGCCGCCAACACGCAACCGGCCGACCCAGCCCCGACAACCACATAATCCACAGCCATAACATTTCCCCACAATATATTGTTTTTAAAACATGTATGATGATCAGGCTAATCGAGCAACGCACAATACTCCAGATAGGACGGCGCCGCGTCGCCATGATGAACCGTGTTGGTGGCGACGCGAATGCCTGAATCCCCATCCGCCGCCAGAACCGGATTTCCGCTATTCGTGTTGCGGGCGCGGCGCGGGAAATTGCTGCTGGTTACGTCCACTTGCAACCGCGACCCCGCCCCCAGGGTATGGTGTATGTCGCCCAGTTCGATGCGCAATTCGTACACCTGGCCGGGCGTTAATGGCTGCGGACCCGCGTCGGGGTCGCGGTACAGCGCGCGCATGACGCCATCCATCAACAACACCGCGCGGCCATCGGGCGTGACCTCGACCAGCTTGGCGATGAAATCCGTGTCGGGACAATCGGACCCGACCCGCAGCACCACCGATGCTGGCCCCGCCAGGGTCAGGGGTTCGCCCAGAACGGCGCCGGGATACATCAATCCGTAATCGGGCGATTCCTGTACCGGGCACTGGTCGATCTGCCCGGCAGGAATGAGCATGTTGCGACCGCCAAGCGTTGGAATCGGGTGGCGCGGATCGTAGGCATAGCGTCGCGGGTCGCCGCCCGGCGAGTCCACAAGCGCACCATCGCCGTGCAAATAAAGCCGCCGCGCTTGCGCGTCGGTTGGCGGCCACTGGTCAGCGTGGCGCCAATCGTCAGGTTTGTAGCCGGCGGTATCTGCGACCCAGGCGCGGGGCGAATAAAACAGCGGCGGCTCGCACATCAGGGCCGCGTCCTCGCCTTTCAGCCAGTGACCGAACCACTCAAAATACGGATCGCGCGCCCAATAGTTGGTCTCGTAGATGAAATAATGGTTGTTCGGGCCGATCCAAAGTTTCTGGTTCCCCACCCGCGCCTGTATGTCGGCGAACGCGCGCAGGACGCTGGTCTGGAAGATGTCGTACCACGTGGTTGCGTGAAACCCGGGGATGGTAATCCCCTGGCGGAAGTTATGCGCGGCGCGGAAGTCGTCCGCCGTCGGATGGGTGATGATGTCGTCCAGAAACGGCTGCCAGGCGGTGAAATCCGGATGCCCGGTCAACGGCAGCGCCATCCAGTCCGGCGACCCGGTGAACGGCGGGTCGGCCTTGCTGGCCGCGTCCAGGCGTTCGTAACACGCGGCGGCGG
>JABJJH010000141.1 GCA_018660965.1 Rhodospirillaceae bacterium
CGGCTTGCTCGGGGCACAAAACATCGACAACATGCAAGAAAGGGCATTCTACTTGGGGAATGTCGGCTGATTCCACGGACCCCCGCCGGGACGTTCTGAATATCGCCATAAATGACGGGCTGTGAAGGCGCGATGGAAACTCAATCAACCGAAACCGGATCAAACCCGACCGTGGCCTTGTTCGTTACCTGTCTGGTCGATTTGTTCCGCCCCAATGTCGGGTTCGCGGCCATCGACCTGCTGGAACGCGCCGGATGCGACGTGGCGGTTCCAGACGCCCAGACCTGTTGTGGTCAACCGGCGCATAACAGCGGCGACGCCGCGAACACACAGGCCATCGCGCGTCAGGTCATCGACGCTTTTGCAGGGTTTGATTATGTCGTTGCGCCGTCCGGTTCCTGCGCCGGTATGATCCGTGAACATTATCCGGCCCTGTTTGCGGGTGATGCTGAAATGTCCGAGAAGGCGCGCGCCCTTGCGGAGCGGACGTATGAGCTGATGTCGTTTCTGGTCGATGTTCGCGATGTGACGGCGGTCGAGGCCGCCTATGACGGGACCGTGACGTATCATGATTCCTGCGCGGGATTGCGGGAGCTTGGCGTTAAGCAACAGCCGCGCACGTTATTGTCGAGCGTGGAGGGTTTAAGCGTAAGTGAAATGACCGGTCCGGAAATCTGTTGCGGATTCGGTGGGACATTTTGCATAAAATATCCGGATATCTCCAACCAGATGGCGTCCAACAAAACCGCTGATATTACAGAAACGGGGGCGGGGACCATTCTCGCCGGAGACCTGGGCTGCTTGCTGAATATCGCGGGTAAACTGAAACGCGAAGATTCGCCGGTTCGCGCGCGTCATGTTGCGGAAGTTTTGGCGGGACGGGGCGACGGTCCTGCGATTGGCGAAGAAGAGGCCTGAATGGAGTCGACATCCCACCGCTTCCCGGAAAACGCCAAGGTTGCGCTCGCCAACGATGGGTTGCAAACGGCGCTTGGCAAACTTGAGACCGGGTTTGTCGTCAATCGCGCGACCGCCGCCGGGCGCTTGCCGGAATTCGAAGCGCTGCGCGATCAGGCGCGCGACATCAAGAACCATACGCTGGCGCATCTCGACTTCTACCTGGAAGCGTTCGAAGCGAAAGTCATTGAAAACGGCGGTCATGTTCATTGGGCGTCCACGGCGGAAGAGGCGCGCGAAATCATCCTCGGCATTTGCCAATCGGTCGATGCGAAGACGGTCACCAAGGGCAAGTCGATGATCGCGGAAGAAATTGGCCTCAACGATTTCCTGGAAGATAACGGCGTCGCCCCCATTGAAACGGATTTGGGTGAATACATCATTCAACTGCGCAATGAACCGCCCAGCCATATCATTGCCCCGGCAGTTCATGTTCTGAAGGAACAGGTCGCCGACGCCTTTCACGAAACCCACACGCATCTGGACCCCAATCGATCGCTGGAGGAACCGCGCGAATTGTTGGACGAGGCGCGCGCGGTGTTGCGCCAAAAATTCCTGGACGCCGATGTCGGCATCACGGGCGCTAACTTTCTGGTCGCGGAAACCGGCACAAGCGTTATCGTCACGAACGAAGGCAATGGCGACTTGACCCAAATCCTGCCAAAAATCCACATCGCGCTCGCCAGTCTTGAAAAGGTCACGCCAACGCTGGAAGACGCGACATCGCTGTTGCGGGTATTGGCGCGCTCCGCCACAGGCCAGGAATTTTCCAGTTACACGACGTTTTCAACAGGGCCGCGCCGCGCCGAAGACGAGGATGGGCCGTCGGAATATCATGTTGTGCTGTTGGACAATGGCCGGTCCGACATGATCGGATCGAAATTCCAGGACATGTTGCGTTGCATTCGCTGCGGAGCGTGCATGAACCACTGTCCGGTTTATGGCGTTGTTGGCGGCCACGCCTACGGATGGGTGTATCCCGGTCCGATGGGCGCGGTTCTGACGCCGGCCTTGATTGGGGTGGAGGAAGCTGGTCATCTGCCCAACGCCTCGACATTTTGCGGGCGGTGTGAATCGGTTTGTCCGGTGCGCATTCCGTTGCCGAAGCTGATGCGCCAATACCGCGAACGGGAATTCGAGCGAAAGCTGATGCCGACGACAACCCGCGCGGGACTTGGGCTGTGGGCGTTTTTCGTACGCCGGCCGGCCTTGTATCGTTTGGCGGCGCGGACGATGGGGCGGATCCTTCGGTTGATGGGGGGACGGCGAGGCCGTATTGGCTGGCTGCCAGTGGCGCGGGGATGGACCGTGCATCGCGACCTGCCGGCGCCGTCGGGACGAACGTTTCACGCGCAATGGGCGGCGCGGGGTAAAAAGGGATGAGTGACGTGCGCGCACAAATTCTCGGTCGGCTTCGCCAGGCCCTTGACCGTACGGACGATAGTGCGGCCCAAGCCCGATTGTCGGCGCGCCCACGTGGAATAGTTCCCGCCCGCACGGACCGCGCCGCCACCGCGTTGATCGACCTGTTCGTAACGCAGGCCGAATCCGTGGACGCCACCGTGGACCGGGTCGAAGCGGCGGTGGATGTGCCCGATGCGGTGGCCGCGTATCTGGCGCAGCGTAATTTACCCAGCGTCTTGCGCCTTGCGCCAGATTCGCAACTGGACGACATTCCCTGGGACCAACGCCCGACCCTGTCGGTGACGCGCGGCAAGACCGACGGGTCGCATGACGTGTCGGTGACCGGTGCGTTCGCCGGCATTGCGGAAACCGGCACGTTGATGCTGCGCTCGGGGCCTGAGAGTCCTTCGACACTCAATTTCCTGCCGGACACCCACATGGTTGTGTTGCGCGCCTCCCAAATTAAAAAATCCTATGAAGACGGTTGGGACGAAATCCGCCTCCAGATGGAAACGCAACCGAACAGCTTGCCGCGGACGGTTAATTTTATTACCGGGCCGTCGCGCACGGGCGACATCGAACAGAAAATTCTAATGGGTGCACATGGGCCGCGAAGGTTGCACATCGTGTTGATCGAGGATGAGGTCTCCCTGGGTGAGGCTGACGATGGGGTTTAGAAAGACGCCGGAAGACGATGCGCTGTGGCGTGCGGTGACGGCCAGCATTCAACCGCTCGGTGGGGTCAAGAAAGCGGGACCGGCAAAACGGCAAAAAAATCAAACTGATAACGCCGAGACCGGCGTCGCAAAACCCGACAGGAAAATCGTTCGTCCGCCGTCCGCCCCACATGCTGTCAAACCGCCACCGATGACGGTGAAATCTAAAAGCCACCCCGAATTAACCCACGGCGCTGCACCGGGCGTTGACCGGCGCACGGCGATGAAGCTGCACCGTGGCCAAATGCAAATCCAGGGTCGGCTTGATTTGCATGGCCGCACCCAGGATGACGCCTACCGGGCCCTGACATCGTTTATCGATGGCGCGCGCGGCGCGGGACGACGATCCGTTCTGGTTATCACCGGCAAGGGTCAGGGCGTGTTGAAATCCGCCGTGCCGCGCTGGTTGAACCAGCCGCCCTTGCGTGCGCATGTATTGTCGTTCGGCTACGCGCAGCAAAAAGATGGCGGCGCGGGCGCGCTGTATGTGCTGCTGCGCAAGTCGAGAGGCGGCAAATCTCGGTTCGAACCGTGACGCCGTTCGGCGTGAAGCTGCGTGAAATGCGCGCTGCGAAGGGCGCGACCATGAAGGATATGGCCAAGGCCCTGTTGGTGTCGCCCGCCTATTTGTCGGCGCTGGAACATGGCAAGCGCGGTCGGCCCAGCCGCGCGTTTTTGTACGACGTTTGCACCTATTTCAACATTATCTGGGACGAGGCGGAGGAACTGGAGCGCCTGGCCCAGCTTAGCCACCCGCGCGCTGTCGTGGACACTGCCGGTCTGAGTGCGGACGCCACCGAACTCGCTAATCGCCTGGCTGAAACCATCGTCGATTTGCCGGATGAGGCGATTCAGCGGATGCTGGCGGAAGTGCGCGCCCCTACAAAATGAATTTGCTGAGATCGGCGTCCTGGGCCAGATCGGCGACCTGACTGTCGACGTATTCCGGCGTAATGCGGATGACCTCCCCATCGCGGTCGGTGGCGGTGAAGCTGATCTCCTCCAACAGCCGCTCCATCACCGTGTGCAAGCGCCGTGCGCCGATGTTCTCCACGCTGGTGTTAATCTCGGCGGCCAGGCTGGCCAGCCCGTCAATGGCGGGTTCGTCAAATTCCAGGGTCACGTTTTCGGTGCCGAGCAGGGCGATGTATTGCTTGATCAGGCTGTTTTCCGGCTCGCGCAGGATGCGCCCAAAATCTTCCTTGGTTAGCGCCTTTAGTTCAACGCGGATTGGCAGGCGACCTTGCAGTTCTGGCAGTAAATCGGACGGTTTCGCCTGGTGAAACGCGCCCGAAGCGATGAACAGGATGAAGTCGGTCTTTACCGGCCCGTGCTTGGTGGACACGGTTGTACCTTCAATCAACGGCAACAAATCGCGTTGCACGCCTTCACGGCTGACATCGGCGCCCTGTCGATCCGAGCGCGCGCACACCTTGTCGATCTCGTCCAGGAACACGATGCCGTTTTGCTCCACCAGTTCGATGGAATCCCGCACGACGGTTTCCTCGTCCAGCAGTTTGTCGCTTTCCTCATCAATCAACACGTCGTAGGACTCCGTGACGGTCATTTTCCGGGTTCGGGTGCGTTGGCCGAACGCCTTGCCCATCATGTCGCCCAGATTGACCATGCCCATTTGTGCGCCGGGCATGCCGGGAATTTCAAAGGACGGCATGCCGCCGCCATGATCGACAACGTCGATTTCCACTTCCCGGTCGTCCAATTCGCCTTCGCGTAATTTTTTGCGAAAGGTCTGGCGCGTGCCGTCGCTGGCGCCGTCGCCGACAAGCGCGTCAATCACGCGTTCTTCCGCCGCCAGTTCCGCCTTGGCGACCACCGCCTTGCGTTGCTGTTCGCGCGTCATGTGAATTGCCGTCTCGACCAGATCGCGGACGATCTGCTCCACGTCGCGCCCGACATAGCCGACTTCGGTGAATTTCGTGGCCTCAACTTTCAAGAACGGCGCCTGCGCAAGCTTGGCCAGGCGGCGCGCAATTTCGGTTTTACCGACGCCGGTCGGGCCGATCATCAGAATGTTTTTCGGCAGGATTTCGTCGCGCATCTCGTCGGTCAGTTGTTGGCGTCGCCAGCGGTTGCGCAGCGCAATGGCGACGGCGCGCTTGGCGTCGTTTTGGCCGATGATGAAGCGGTCGAGTTCGGAAACAATTTCGCGGGGGGTGAATGCGGTCATAGGGTTTCAATCGTGACGTTTTCGTTGGTGTAGACACAAATGCCGGCGGCGATTTTCATCGATTTTTCGGCGATGTCACGCGCGCTTAAATCGGGCAAGTCGGACAGCGCACGCGCCGCTGACAACGCATAAGCGCCGCCGGACCCGATGCCGATCAGGCCGTCTTCGGGATCCAGGACATCGCCCGTGCCCGACAGAATCAGGCTGACGGTGGAATCCGCAACCGCCATCATGGCTTCCAGCCGTCGCAGGTATCGGTCGGTCCGCCAATCCTTGGCCAGCTCCACGCAGGCGCGGGTCAATTGGCCGGGATGTTGCTCCAGCTTGGCTTCCAGGCGTTCGAACAGTGTGAACGCATCCGCCGTCGCCCCGGCGAATCCGGCGATGACGGAATCGTCGGCGCCAAGACGCCGAACCTTGCGCGCGTTCGCTTTGATGACGGTTTGGCCAAGACTGACCTGACCATCCCCGGCGATGACAACCACGCCGTTCTTGCGCACGGAAAGAATTGTCGTGCCGTGCCAACTTGTGTTTTCGCTCATGATCGCCTGTCGTGTTGAGTACATTGTGTGCGAACCGGGATGACCGTGTCGATTCCGCAATCTCTTCCATGTGGCGAAAACACCGCCAAGGTCAAGGGGAGAATGCAGCAATTCGCCTTTGCATCTGGCGCTTTGCGCGCCGTGCTGCTAAAAATCGCCGCGAAACGAATGGTTTCAAATGGCAGATCCCCTTGGGAGGTGACCCATGCGCCAGGCGAGTGTCGAGCGCAACACGAAGGAAACGCAAATCAGCGCGACGGTCTCGCTTGATGGGACCGGCGCCTATGACGTGAAAACGGGCATCGGGTTTCTTGACCATATGCTTGAACAACTGTCGCGGCATAGCCTGATGGACCTTACCGTGCGCGCGGAGGGCGACCTGCACATCGATTTCCACCACACGACGGAAGACAGCGGCTATGCGGTGGGCGAAGCGGTGTCCAAGGCGTTGGGCGACCGGCGCGGCATTGTTCGCTATGGCGCGGCGACCATCCCCATGGACGAAACGCTGTCTCGGGTTTCCCTGGATTGTTCAAACCGGCCGTTTCTGGTTTGGAAGGTCGATTTTTCACGACCGAAGTTGGGCGACATGGACACCGAACTGTTCAAGGAATGGTTTCAGGCTTTTGCGCAATCGGCGGGAATCACGCTGCATGTCGAAAACGCCTATGGCGAGAACAACCACCATATCGTCGAATCCTGTTTCAAGGGTTTGGCGCGGGCGTTGCGACAGGCGATTGAACTTGATCCCCGGCAAACGGATTCGGTGCCGTCGACCAAAGGGGTGCTTGGCGGCTCGCTTTAACGGGACGTCAGGCGTTAGACCTTCACGGGTAATAATGGAAGTAGGGGCGGACAGATGACGGTCGCCATCATCGACTATGGGTCCGGCAATTTGCGCTCGGCGGCGAAAGCCTTCGAGAGCCTCGCCGACGAACCCGTCGTGGTCACTGATGACCCCGCAATCGTGGCGCGGGCGGACCGCATCGTGCTACCCGGTGTCGGCGCGTTCGCGGATTGCCGCGCGGGGGTGTTGCGGCTGGACGGCATGATGGCGGCGCTGAACGACGCCGTGATGACGCGCGGCCAACCGTTCCTTGGCATCTGCGTCGGCATGCAGTTGATGGCGACGCGTGGCCTGGAACATGGTCAATGCGACGGGTTCGACTGGGTACCCGGCAATGTGGTTGCGATAGAGCCCAACGATCCCCATTTGAAAATTCCTCATATGGGCTGGAACGACTTGGCCGTGACGCGGTCGCATCCGGTTCTGTCGGGGTTGGGGGCGGCGGGTGAAACCGATCCGCACTGTTATTTTGTCCACGGCTACCACTTTGTGCCGGACGATCCGGCGCATGTGCTGGCGACCGTGACGTATGGCGGGACGCTGATCGCTGCGGTGGGGCGCGACAATATGATCGGTACGCAATTTCATCCCGAAAAAAGTCAGGCGGCGGGGTTGCGACTGATCGCTAATTTTCTGGCCTGGGCGCCTTAAGGACGACGCCTTAGGGTCAACAAGGCGTTACGCTGTTTTAACGACGGTTAAGGGTTTGATCGAACGATATGGTGAGCATCGACGTTGCCGAAGTGACGCGTCTGGACGGCCCGGACCTGAACGAATTATGTGACGCGACCGAATCCGCCATCGGGTCCGGCGGCGGATTTGGCTGGTTGAAACCACCGCCGCGTCAGACGCTGGAAAATTTTTGGCGTGGCGCGTTGCTGGTGCCCGAACGCACGGTGTTTATCGGGCGATTGGATAATGTCGTCGCCGGGTCGGCGCAATTACTGCGCCCGACCCGAAACAACGAAGCCCAGGTTAAATCCGTTTTGCTAACGACAAATTTTGTCGCGCCCTGGGCGCGTGGGCACGGCCTCGCCCGCGCCTTGACCAAGGCTGCGGAAGACAAGGCGCGCGCCGATGGTTTCGAAACGCTGAACCTCGACGTTCGTGAATCCCAGGAAGCCGCCATCGCGTTGTATGAAAGCAACGGTTATGTCCGCTGTGGCGAGCATCCGCGGTACGCTCATAATGGCACGGCCTGGGTGACGGGGTATTATTACTATAAGGATTTGACGGCGTGATCCTGTATCCGGCCATCGATTTGAAGGACGGCGCGTGTGTGCGGTTGCGCCGTGGCGATATGGATCAGGCCACTGTATTCAACGACTCCCCCGGCGATCAGGCGGGGGCATTCGCGGCGGATGGGTGCGACTGGATTCACGTGGTGGATTTGAACGGCGCGTTTGCGGGACAGGCGGCGAACGCGGCGGCGGTGGATAAAATCCTCGACGCAGTCGATGTCCCGGTTCAACTGGGCGGCGGCATCCGGTCGATGGAATCGGTGCGCCACTGGCTGGACCGTGGCGTGGCGCGAGTTATCCTGGGCACGGCGGCGGTGAAAGATCCCGATCTTGTGCGCGAGGCCTGCCGCGAATGGCCGGACCGGGTCGCGGTCGGCATGGACGCGCGCGACGGCCTTGTCGCGGTGGAGGGCTGGGCGGAACAGTCGGAGATAACGGCCGTTTCGATGGCGGAACAGTTCGCCGATGCGGGGGTGGCGGCGATCATCTACACCGACATCGACCGAGACGGCATGATGGGCGGCGCGAATGTGATGGCGACGGCGGCGCTGGCCCGGGCGACGGACATTCCCGTTATCGCCAGCGGCGGCGTGTCGTCGCTGGATGATTTGTTGGAATTGAAGGCGCAGGGCGTCATCGCGGGCGCTATCAGCGGCCGGGCGCTCTATGATGGACGAATAGATTTGAAACAGGCGATTAAAGCCCTGAAGGCGGGGGCGAACGGGGCATGTTGAAAGCGCGCGTCATTCCCTGTCTGGACGTCAAAGATGGTCGCGTCGTCAAGGGCGTCAACTTTGTCGATCTTCGCGATGCGGGCGACCCAGTGGAACAGGCGCGCCTGTATGACAAAGCGGGTGCGGATGAGCTGTGTTTTCTGGACATAACCGCCAGCCATGAAAATCGCGACACAATTTACGATGTCGTCGCGCGCACCGCTGAACAATGCTTCATGCCGTTGACGGTCGGCGGTGGCGTGCGCACAACCGACGATATCCGCAAGCTGTTGCTGGCGGGGGCGGACAAGGTGTCCATCAACACTGCGGCAATCCATCGCCCCGAATTCGTCTCGGAAGCCTCCCAGCGCTTCGGCGCGCAATGCATTGTCGTCGCCATCGACGCGAAACAAACCGCGCCCGGCAAATGGGAAATCTTCACCCATGGCGGGCGCAAGGAGACGGGGCTGGACGCGGTGGATTGGGCGAAGCGGATGGAGGCCAACGGAGCCGGTGAAATCCTGTTGACCTCGATGGATCGCGACGGCACGAAATCAGGCTTCGATATCGAGCTGACCCGCGCCATCGCCGACAGCGTGCGCATTCCGGTGATTGCCAGCGGCGGCGTTGGCACGCTCGACCACATGGTCGCGGGCATCCGCGACGGCCACGCCACGGCGGTGCTGGCGGCCTCGATCTTCCACTTTGGCGAATTCTCCATCGCCGAGACCAAGGCGCACATGGCCGCCGCCGGGGTTCCGGTGCGGTTGTGACGCGACAACCCGGCGCTGACAAAACAGCCGAAATCTGATAGGCACGTCGCATGACTACAAACGATCACAGCCTCGACCGCCTGTTCGCGGTGATCGCCGCGCGCAAGGGCGCCGATCCGAAATCGTCCTACACGGCCAAGCTGTTCGCCAAGGGCGCGCCCAAGATTGCGCAGAAACTGGGCGAGGAAGCGGTGGAGACGGTGATCGCGGCGTTAAGCGAAGATCGCGCTGCAGTGACATCGGAAAGCGCCGATTTGCTGTATCACCTGCTGGTGTTGTGGGCCGAACGAGGCGTCACGCCCGATGCTGTCTGGGCGGAACTGGCGCGCCGTGAGGGCGTGTCCGGGCTGACGGAAAAAGCGTCCCGCAAGGAAGATTAGAGGGTTTCATGGCCTACGATAACGACAATATTTTTGCGAAAATCCTGCGCGGTGAAATTCCCTGCAACAAGGTTTTCGAGGACGAACACTCGCTGGCTCTCCATGATATTACGCCACAGACCCCGGTGCATGTGCTGGTGATCCCCAAGGGTGCGTATGTGTCCATGGACGACTTCACCGCCAAGGCGAGTGACGCGGAACTGGCCAGCTTTTCCCGTGCGATCGGGCAAGTGGCGCGGGAACTGGGCGTGGTGGAAAGCGGCTATCGGATTCTGGCGAACAACGGCGAAGACGCGCTGCAGGAAGTGCCGCATCTGCACATGCATATTTTCGCGGGCAAGAATTTGGGCCGTATGATCAAGCCCAGCGATAAATAATTCCGCACGACGGTTCCAAGATGCGGGTTACACGACATCCGTTGAGCGCGTGGCGTATGAATTTCAAAAGGGCGGGAATGAAATACTGCGGGTGCGCCGCTCCGCTTAAACTGACAGGGAAGACAAGTCATGACGACCTATACTGGCAGTTGCCATTGCGGCGCGGTGGCGTTTGAAATCGACACGGATCTGACCAAGGCGGGCGTGTGCAATTGCTCCATGTGCCGACGGCGCAATGGTTTAATGCACCGCGTTGCGCCGGAAAATTTCCGCCTATTGCGCGGCGAAGACGCTTTGGCGCTGTATCAGTTCAACACCAAGACGGCGAAACATCATTTTTGCAAACATTGCGGCATTTACCCGTTCCACCAACCGCGCCTGGCGCCGGAAGCCTACGCGGTGAATGTCTATTGTCTGGACGGCGTCAGCGACGAAGATGTCGCCAATCTGGAAATCATAAAATTTGACGGGCGCGAATTTTCCACCGTGTAAGCGGCGGCGCCGCCCTGAAAAGTCCGTACTAATATCCCGCGCGGCCTTGACGCTTGGCCTGATTTGTCGTTTCGTTGCGATGTAACGTTGCAACGTTGGAAACGATACGGGGGAGGGAATGGCCATGGCGGTATCCGGCGCGAGCGGTGTCGACGCCTCGACATCGAAATACCTGAGAGGCAAATACGCGATTTGCGGCATCGGCGAGACAAGTTATCGCCGGGGGTCGGACCAGACGACGCGCTCGCTCGCGACCTGGGCGATCAAGAACGCGATGGACGACGCGGGCATGACGGCGGGCGACGTGGATGGCATGTTGAGCTATTCCGGCAACGACTCCACGTTCTCCACCTTTGTCGCCGGTGACCTTGGCATTCGCCTGAACTTCTACATGGATGTGCATGGCGGCGGATCGTCGAGCGAATGCCTGATCGGCATCGCCATCGGCGTCATCGAAGCCGGGCTGTGCAAGACGGTCGCCATCTACCGGTCGATGAACGGGTTTTCACAGGTGCGCATCGGCGGCACGGGCGCGCGCTCGGCGGAACCAGTCAAGGGCGACCAGATCCACCATCGCGGTTACGGCTGGCAAAGCGCCGGGCAGATGTTCTCGCCGACCTTCATGCGCCATATGTACGATTACGGCACCACGCCGGAACAGGTCGCGCACGTCAAGGCGGCGCATTCCAAGCACGCGTCCAACAATCCAAAAGCCTATTACAAGATGCGCGTGACGCCGGAAGACGTGGTCAATTCGCGCGTCATCTGTAGGCCGCTGCATCTGCTCGATTGCTGCGTGGAAACGGACAACGCGACCTGCGTCATCGTGTCCAGCGTGGACCGGGCGCGCGACTGTCCGAACCCTGCCGCCGTGATCCAGGGCATCGCCGGACGCACCAGCAAACCGCGCGCCGACATGCACTACCAACACGGGCCGATCTCCACCGTCGCGGGATATTACGCCAAGGACATTCTGTGGCCGAATTCGGGCGTCGGACCGGAAGACATCGACGTGACCGGGTCGTATGACGCCTTCACCTTCACCGCCATGTTGCAGTTGGAGGATTACGGCTTCTGCAAGAAGGGCGAAGGCGGCGAATACGTCTCGTCCGGTATCATCGAACTCGGCGGTGCGCGACCCAACAACACATCCGGCGGGCATCTGTGTGAAGGCTATACGCACGGTATGAGCATGGTCATCGAAAACGTCCGCCAATTGCGCGGCGACGCGGACGATTCCTGCCCCATCGGGCCGGACGGCAAACGCCAGCACACCTATGACTACGCCGAAGGCGGCTGCCGCCAGGTCAAGGGCGCGGAAGTGACCGCCAATATGGGCTGGGCCAATCCGGGCACGGCGTCATCCATGGTCATGGCGAAAGACAAATAAGAGGGGGGAGACGGACAATGCCCGTTCAAGGCGAATATCAAGGCATGATGTTGACCATCGACGACCTCGATGGCGAAAATCTGGATTTCTTCCGCCATTGCGCGGACGGAAACTTTCACCTGCAACGCGGAACCAAAAGCGGCCTGCTGCGCTACCCGCCAACCACGGCCTGCCCATGGACCAGCGAACGCGAGTCCGAATGGGTGCCGGTCGAAGGCAAGGGCGAGGTGCATTCCTACGTCGAAGTGCACCACGCCATTCAACCGGCCTTCAAGGACAAGGTGCCGTATCTGGTGCTGCTGGTCGATCTCGACACGCAAAAAGGCGCCCCCAGCGAACACGAAGCGCTGCGCGTTGCGGGCAATCTGATGACGGCGGATGGTGAATTCGCCCCGCCCGAGGTGATAAAATCGGTCGGCATCGGCACACGGGTGAAAATGGTCTACGTAAAAGTCGCCGACGGCTTCGCCCTGCCGCACTGGACCATCGACGAAGACGCGGCGCAGCCGGAAAAACCCTGGCGCTACCCCCAAGAGTAGCAGGGCTACAACCGTGTATTAGGGGTGAGGGGCGTCCGGGTCGGGCGCGGATTCAAGAAACGCGGTTGGGGCGCCGCCGGAGTCGCGCGCCGCGTCCAACCGCGCAATCGCCGCAATCAACGCATCGCGCTTCTCACTCAACAACTGAAACTGAATATCGCACCCTGCGATCTGACACGGATACGCTGATAATTCGGCATAAACGGCGCGCTTCCGCGCCATTAGTTGCGCGCGGAGGGCGTCCCAGTCGGGAGCGGGCGTTTTATTGTTTGTAACCATTTGGGCCTCCATCGATTGTTTAGATTGTAGCATAACCAATGAATTCAGCAGGATTTTAGCCTGGAAGGGCATATCGTCACCTAACTTTCCCTCAACCCCCCGGCACGACGCGCCGATAGGACAGCGCTTCGGCGATGTGGATGCGTTGTACGGGGCCGCCGGCGGTGGCTTTGTCCATGTCGGCCAGCGTTCTCGCGACGCGCAGGACGCGGTGGTAGCCCCTGGCGGTGAGTTTCAGTTGCCCGGCGGCGTCCGTTAACAGCTTGCGGGCGCCCGCGTCCGGCGCGGCGGCGGTTTCCAGGGCCTCGCCGTCCACGTCGGCGTTGGTGCGGGTCTCGGTCCCTTCGTAGCGTTCGGTTTGGACGGCCCTCGCGTGCGCGACGCGGGCGGCGACGGCCTCCGACCCCTCGGCGGGCGGCGGCAGGGTCAGATCGGCGGCGCTGACGGCGGGCACGTCCACGTGCAAATCGATGCGGTCGAACAACGGGCCGGAGATTTTCGTTTGATAGTCGCGGGCGCATTTGGGCGCGCGGGAACAGGCCAGCGACGCGTCGTCCAGGTGCCCGCAGCGGCACGGGTTCATGGCCGCGATCAATTGAAAGCGCGCGGGGTAGGACACATGCGCGTTGACGCGCGCCACTACCGCGCGACCGGATTCGAGCGGCTGGCGCAAGGCTTCCAGGGTGGGCCGCGCGAATTCCGGCAATTCATCCAGAAACAACACGCCGTTATGGGACAGGCTGATTTCGCCGGGCTTGGCGCGCTGGCCGCCGCCGATCAGGGCGGGCAGGGACGCGGAGTGATGCGGGTCGCGAAACGGGCGGCGCCGGTTGATTTCACCGTCGTTCAACAGCCCCGCGACGCTGTGGATCATGCTGACCTCCAACGCTTCGCGCGGCGACAGCGGCGGCAAAATACCGGGCAACCGTTGCGCCAGCATCGACTTGCCCGAGCCTGGTGGACCCAGCATCAACAAATTATGACTTCCGGCGGCGGCGATCTCCAGCGCGCGCTTGGCGGATTCCTGTCCCTTGATGTCGCGCAGATCGAGGAATTTCCCAGCGTCCGCGTCATCGTTGACCTGCGCTGGTTCCGGCGCGGACAGAATTTGAACGCCCTTGAAATGGTTGATAAGCGACAGAAGATTGTCGGCGGCCAGCACCTCAACATCACCCGCCCAGGCGGCTTCGCGCCCGCACGCTGCCGGGCAGATCAACCCGTTGCCCACGGCCCCCGCGCCGATGGCGGCGGGCAGGACGCCCGCGACCGCACTCAACGCGCCATCCAGCGCCAATTCCCCCAACACCGTGTAGCCCTGCACATCGTCCTGCGGGATCACGTCCATGGCGACCAACAGGCCGAGCGCGATGGGCAGGTCGAAGTGGCTGCCTTCCTTCAACACGTCGGCGGGCGACAAATTGACCGTGATGCGTTGCGGTGGCAGCGCCAGCCCCAGCGCACCCAACGCCGCGCGCACCCGTTCCCGACTTTCGCCCACGGCCTTGTCCGGCAGGCCCACGATGGTGAATGTGGGCAAGCCGTTGGCGATGTGGACCTGGACGTCGATGTCCAGCGTGTCGATGCCCTGAAAGGCGACGGTTTGAATTCTGGCGACCACGCTGGATTGTCCTTGCTACATGTAACCCGGTATCCGAGTGATGACTGTACCAGAACAAAAATAGAACACAATGCCCTTAACAGAGGGAAGGTTACTTCGGGATCAATCCGGGCGCAGTATTTCAAACACGTTGTCGGTGGTGCCGTAATCCATGTAGCCCAGGCGCGCGAGCGGGCGGTATTTCGCCATGTCGATCATCCCACCGTCGATGATGGCGTCGTCAATGTGGATGCCGACGACTTCGCCGAGAACCATGTTATTCTTGGATTTGGGGTTGTTGGTGGGCAGGGTCACGTTCATCAGGAATTTGCATTCCAGCGCGGCGGGGGCTTCCTTGATGTAGGGGACCTTGACGTTGACCGATGGTTCCGGCGTCAGTCCCGCCAGTGCGAATTCGTCCACCTCGGGGCCGACATGGGCGGAGGATTCATTCATCGCGTCGCGCAAATCGTAATTGCACAGATTGACGACGAATTCGCCGGTTTGTTCGATGTTGACGAGCGTGTCCTTTTCGCCGCCAGTTGGCCGGGGGCCGTTGGGCGCGAAAAAGATCATCTGCGGGCGTTCGCTGACCGCGTTGAAAAAGCTGAACGGGGCCAGATTAAGCACGCCCTCGGTATCCATGGAGCTGACCCAGGCGATGGGCCGGGGCGACACCAGCGCCTTGAACGGATTGTGCTTCAGATTGTGCTTCTTGGGGTCGTCGTAAAACATGTAAATTCCAATCGTTTTGATTTGTTAATGTAATTCAAGGTCGCGCACGGCGTCGAGGTCGGGATCAAGCCCCAGTCCCGGCGCTTCGGGCAGGGCGAGCCAGCCGTCTTCGGGTTCCGGGACGCTTTTGAAGATGCGTTTGCAGGTCTGGATCGACAGGTAATGGCATTCGACCAGCCCGCCATTGGCGACGCCCGCGTGCAGGTGCATGTTGTGGAACGGCCACGCGCCGCCATTGTCGATAGTCACGTTGAACGCCTGGGCCATGCCCGCGATCTTGGCGCATTGTGTGAACCCGCCGGAAATGACCACGTTGGGCTGCAACACATCGACCGCCCCATAAATCATAAGGTCCCGGAAACGGTGCGCCTGGCCTTCGTTTTGACCGCACGCCAAGGGAATCGAGGTTTGGCGGCGCATTTCCACCATCGGTCGGATGTCGTTCTGGTTGATGGGTTCCTCGAAAAAAGCGATTTCGAAGGGTTCCAGTTGTTTGGCCAGCTTGACCGCATGAAAGGGGTCGAGGCTGCAATTGGCGTCGATGTAGATTTCCACATTCGGACCCGCCGCATCGCGCACTGCGCGCACGCGCGCCACGTCTTCGCGAATAGCCACGTCCAGCGGGCGCGGTTCGTCCCGCCGGGCCAGGGCGCTCATGCCGACGGTCATCTTCAGCTTGTCGAATCCCTGGGCCATCCACAATTTGGCGGCGTCGCCCAA
>JABJJH010000430.1 GCA_018660965.1 Rhodospirillaceae bacterium
CTTAACATGCTGCAATATAACACATTAATTGTCGTCAGAGGAGTGACTTCTCCCTTTTACTTGGGAAATGCGGGTTTATAGACCGTTCCAGAGAACGGCATCGCCCGTGATTTTTGCAGACAATAGGCGCTGAACGTCGCTGTACAGTCACCATCCTGGCACTGCAACGTCACTTCGCCAGCGCTGTCAACCAAAGCCAGCGCCTGTGGCGCGGCGGTCGCAGGACTGTACGACAGCCCCGTCAAAAAAATTCCGGAAATTACAAATGCGAATACGGATGCTTTCATCACCAGCCTCCATCCCTTGAACACGAAGGGCCGATCCGGCTAGCACAGTCGTGCTACGAAGCCGACCTTTGTCCTAACCCGCAGCTTGGCACAACAATTCAACCTCGGTCAATAGGCGGCGCGCGCCACCGCTTGCGCCGCCGCCGTGGCGTCGGCCAGGGCGTGGGTGATCTGACCGCCATAGCCAGACCGGGCTGCGCCGACAGCGTATAAACCGGTTTGATCCGTCCGCATATCGGCGTCGACGATCAAGCCGCCATTCTCGTCTCGCCTGGCGTCCACCGGCGCCAACGTCGTTTGCGGCGCCACGCCGACGAACGGAAAAACGGCGTCAATCGGCAGCGTTTCTTCTGCTCCGGCCCCTTGGTCATATAGGCGGATCGCATCGACTCCGTCGTCGCCTATAATTTCCCGAACCTCCGCGCCCAATCGAAGGCGCATATTGGCGCGACCCTCCGCCTGCGCAACGAATTCCGACCGCGCGCGCGGTTGTCGCCCGCGCAACACCATGGTGACGTTGGCGCAAATGTCGGCCAGATGAAGCCCCTCCTGAAAGGCGGAATCACCGCCGCCAACAACAACGACGTTCTTGCCGCGATACAAACCGCCGTCGCAAAACGCGCATTGGGAAACGCCCCGGCCCATTAACGAGTCCTCGCCAGACACATTCATACGGCGCAGGGCGGCGCCCGTCGCCAGAATGACCTGCGGCGCCGAAACCTCATGACCCGGAAAACTCCATACGTTTTCCCCAGCGGATAACTCTGTGACCTCTCCCATTTGATAATCAACGCCCGCTTCCAGGGCCTCACCCAGCAGGGCGGTGACCAAATCGGCGCCAGCCTGTCCATCAATATCCGGTGAACCTTGCAACGCCCCGACATTGGTGACCAATCCACCCAGAAGGCCGTCATCGAAAAGCGCTGTCGTCAATCCTAAGCGGGCCACTTCGGTCGCCGCCGCCAACCCCGCGACGCCGGCGCCGATAACGACGACCTGATGGCTTGTCGCGCCAGGGGCAAATTCTTCCTGAGACAATTCTTAACTCCGCAAGTTGCGCAGGGGTCTGGTGACTGAAAGAGAACCGCCGCCCCACAGGGGCATGTAGGTCATTTTCACCCCGGCGCCGCCGGTGACAATGGGGTGAATGTCTTCGGGACTCCGTGCGGCGAGACGGATTCTTGAAAATTCGGCGACTTCAGGCATGGAGACATCGTGGGCCGAAAACAGATAGTCCTGAATGCGCGCAAGGTCCCATCCACGGTTGTGAATTTTCCCGACCAGTTCCGGCGGCAACAGGAAAAACTGTTCACCGGGTTCCCGATGCCGCCCCGCGCTGGCGACCGCGCCGCCCGCCGTCATCGCCGCAGCCATCGCTTTTAGTATGGCCTCTGGCGTATCGCCGTCGCCGGTGGGCAAAACCTCCATCGTTCCCGACACGCCCAGCACCGTCACCGCGTTCGCATCCGCATCCAGGCCGCGCCGCGCCGCAAATGACGGCAGAATGTCCGCATCCCCTTCCGCGAAGCAGAAGGTGTATTTCCCCGGTTGTCCCATGGTCGCCATGTCGCCCGTTATCGGCCGCGCGCCGCCGACATTCCGCAGGACCAGCGAAATCGCGCGCCCCATGGCGGCGTTCGCGCGATTGCCCGGCCCCAGGCAATTTGCGCCGGCGTTCATGGACAAGGTTCGCGCCAAGGGGCCATGCACAATCGTCGCAATCGCAGGCGTGCCGGTCGTCGTCAAAACCCCCAGTAAATTCAGGTGCGGCTCCAGACAGGCTTCAATTGCCGTCAACACCACGGGCAATTCCGGCGGCGCGCAACCCGCGAGCACGCAGTTGTAGGCCACCGCTTCCGCCGTAAGGTCGCCGAACAGCGGTGGAACATGCCCATAGGAACGCGCCGGCTCCGCAACGCCCGCCACCATATCCTCGATCCGCCGGGCGGTGGGCGGGACCATGGGCAACCCGTCATCCAGCTCGTGCGCCGCCAACGCCGCTTGCGCGTCTTCCCAACGCACCGTTTCTGGAAACACCGGGAATGCGTCCTGGTCTTCCATAACAGTCAACGGCTCGGCAGTCGTTCCGAGCACGCCTCGGTAAAGCCGAATGTGGGAATGTAGGCGGAATGCTTGCCGGGCCCGCCCGCCACGACGATCTGAATATCGTCCGGCGTCCGCGTCAGATAATAGTGGTCGTTCACCAGCGACTGTTGGCGCTCTTCTTCATAGTTCCTCTGGTTTTCCCTGGAAACGCGGGAAACGTGAACGGCGGATTCATGAAACAGCTTTTCCTGCATGTCCGGAACCGTCCAGCCATCGCGCGCCAGTGTCGCCGCGTGTTCGGGTCCAAAGGCCACGACATACGGCGCCGTGGCGTAAATTGTGTTCGCGCCGGTTTGGGAAATCGTGCCCCCAACCGTCACAAGAATGGCTTCGCCGGATGTGCTGCTGTTATCGATGATATTGTGGGGCGCCTCGCACGGCAACGCGGTGACCACACTGTCCCCCGCCTCGAAACCGCGACGAACATGATAGGGCTCCCAGGGGCTTTCCTCTTCGTTTTCGCCGAAGCAGAAGGTGAACTTCGCGGGCGACCCCTGGGTCGCACGGTCCATGTCGCCCGGTTTGGCCCCGCCGACATTCAACAAGGTCAACTGAAGGGCGCGGCCGATTGTTGCGTTGGCCCGCGCGCCCTGGCCGAAACAATTGCTGCCGCAATTGATGTCGAGGTCGCGCCGAACCGGTCCATTCAACATCAGCATCGGGGCGCAGGGGTGCGTCGTCGCCAGCGTCCCATGTAAATTATATTCGGGGTTGAGCACCGCGCGCACCGCCGACACAACGACCGGGAAGTATTCCGCGCGACAACCGGCCATCACGGCGTTGGCGGCGATGCTCGACAAATTCGGCAGTACGCGGCGCGGCGACATCGGCGGGAACGGTTCGTTGTCCCCACGACACATTTCGACAAAGCGGGCCACCTTTTCCTCGGTGGGCGCGAACAGGGGAAACCCGTCGCTCCATCCCTGCTCCAAGGCATACTCGTTCCATTGCACCGGATCGAGATCACCCAGATCGATAGTCTGGCTCGCGTCTGCGTCCGTCATCATCCCTCGTCACTTCATACGGCGTATCGTTGGCGTCGGCCCCGCCGACACGGTTTAAGCGTTGGAGATCCGGACGGAACATTCCCTGGTGGCGCCAAAGGTCGGGATATAGGCGGAATGCTTGCCGGGGCCGCCCGCCACGACAATCTGTATGCCGTCGGGCGAACTCGTCAGGTAAAATTTTTCGTTCCTCACATTGGCGGACCGGTCGACCTCATAGTTCTTCCGCTTTTCCGGCGGAACGCGTGAAACATGGATCGCGGACTCTTCATACACTTTTTCCTGTATGTCCTGAATCGTCCAGCCATCGCGGTGAATCGTCTTCGCGTGTTCGGGCCCGAGCACCAGGACATAAGGGCCATGCCCATGGAGCACATTGGCGCCGGTCTGGGAGATCGTGCCGGCAATCGTCTGCAGAAGGCCTTCGCCCGTGGTGCTGGCGTGATCGTTTATATTATGCGGCGGCTCGCTGGGGAGCGCCGTGACGACACTGTCCGCCGCATCGAAACCCCGGCGTACGTGATAGGGTTCCCACGGGCTCTCTTCTTCGTTTTCACCAAAGCAAAAGGTGTATTTCGCGGGTGACCCTTGCGTGGCCCGATCCATGATGCCCGGCTTCGCGCCACCGACATTCAACAGGGTCAATTGCAGAGCCCGGCCAATCGTGGCGTTGGCGCGGCTCCCCTGACCAAAACAGTTGCTGCCGCAATTGATGTCGAGTTGACGCCGAAGCGGACCGTTTACAATGACAAGCTGCGCGCAGGGATGCGTCGTCGCCAGCGTCCCGTGAAGATTATAATCGGGGTTAAGCACCGCGCGCACCGCCGACACGACGACCGGGAAATACTCCGCCCGGCAACCGGCCATGACCGCGTTCGCGGCGATGTTTTGCAAGGTGGGGATGACGCGGCGCGGCGACATCGGCGGAAACGGTTCATTGTCGCCGCGGCAGGTGTCGACAAACCGGTCAACGACGTCCTCCGCCGGAAAAACCAGCGGAAAACCGTCGCTCCAGCCCTGTTCGATGGCGTAGTCGTTCCATTGCTCAGGATCGAGGTCGCCCACCTCGATCAGTTCGCTGTTCATATCTTCAGTCATCGACAGGTGATCGCTTCCTTATTTAAACAGTCGTTAAATCCCGACCGCTTCCTTCAACACGGTTGACGCCACGCCGATACGTTCGACGAGTTCTTCCGCGTTCAGACCGCCAATCGGATGCTTCACGATCAGAAGTTTCGGGTCCGCCTTGCGCGCCTTGGCTTGCGCCCGCACCAGCGGCAGGAAGGTTTCGGTAATGACGATATAGGTTTCAACACCAAGCTTTTCGAGTTCGATACTGTCATGGAAACTCCACGACGAGCACGACCCTCAATCCGCTAAGGCGAGAATGGCCCCTTTGTAATTCTGGGCGACCTTTTCGAGCAATTCGGGCGGCGCCGGTTGCGCCGCGCTGTCCTTGAACAAATAGTCGATATTATCGGTCGAGCGATAGACGCCCATCTGCGCGCGCACGCCTTCCAAGAGTTCACGAGCGTTCGGTTTGGAATTCGAGATGATCGCGATTGCGTCCTGGCTCCAGTCCGCACTCGTCACGGCCTTCTCGCTCATATTTTCGGCCTGTTCCGGCAGGCCGAAGGATGGATTGACGATTTTCATAGTTAGTCTCCTTGTTCGAAGATCAATAATGTAGGCCAGTCGAGCGGGGCGACGCAAGAAGCAGACGCGCAACGGATTTTCAGCGGCGGCGTTTGGCTTGTATCGCGTGCGCGACGCGGACGATAATACGAATAGCCTCGCCCAGGCGACGGGCGTAACCGCCGCCCCCATTATCGCCGACGTGATAAATACGCGACAAAACCCCGCAGATTCCGGGTTTGATATATCAGCGCCGCGAGGCGAAATAGGGAGATTAGCCAGTGGCGACGCGAGACACACAGGAAAGGCCAAAGCTGAGACTGGGCGCGTTCATGCGACCGGTCAGCATTCATACCGCGGCGTGGCGTTATCCTGGCGGCACGCCGGACGCGAACTTTAATCTCAATGACATCATCGGTTATGCGCAGACTCTTGAACGCGGCTGCTTCGACGCCTTCTTCATGGCCGATCATCTGGCTGTCCTCAACATGCCGGTGGACGCCCTGAAACGAAGCGCGACCGCCACCTCCTTCGATCCGCTGACGCTCCTGCCCGCGCTCGCGATGAAGACAAAACACCTGGGCCTGATCGCGACCGCGTCGACGACCTTCGAGCCGCCCTATCTGATCGCGCGGCGTTTCGCCTCGCTCGACCATATTAGCGGCGGGCGCGCCGGTTGGAATATCGTCACCACGTCGAACCCGGACGCCGCGCGTAACTTCGGTCATAAGACACAGATGGAGCACGGCGAGCGCTATCGTCGCGCCCGTGAATTCTACGATGTCGTGACCGGCCTGTGGGATAGTTGGGCCGACGACGCCTTCACCCGAGACGTCGACAGCGGCGTCTTTTTTGATCCCAACCGGATGCACGTCCTCGACCACGAAGGCGAGTTCTTCAATGTGCGGGGACCGTTGAACATCGCCCGACCAGTGCAGGGCTGGCCCGTGATCGTACAGGCGGGCGCGTCGGAAGCGGGCAAGCAACTGGCGGCGGAAACCGCGGAAATGGTCTTCACCTCGCAGCGCACACTGGAGGGCGGAAAGGCGTTCTACGCCGACGTTAAAGACCGGATGGCGGCGGTCGGTCGCCCGCGCGACCACATGAAAATTCTGCCCGGCGCCCTTGTCATCGTCGGCGATAGCGAAGCCGAAGCGCGCGAGAAACGAGCCTTGCTCGATAGCCTGGTCCACTACGACAGCGGAATCGCCTCGCTTTCAATCGCGCTGGGACATGATGCGTCGAAATTCGATCCCGACGGTCCGTTGCCGCCGGTGCCCGAAACCAACGCTGGTAAAAGCGGGCGCGAGCGCGTGATGAAATTGGCGAAGGACGAGGGCCTGACGGTCCGGCAACTCGCCGGTCGCTACGGCGGCTATCCGGGTCACTCGATGGTCGGCACGCCGAGCAGCATCG
Source organism: Rhodospirillaceae bacterium (assembly GCA_018660965.1). GTDB lineage: Bacteria > Pseudomonadota > Alphaproteobacteria > UBA8366 > JABJJH01. The sequence continues at coordinate 6,449 of JABJJH010000430.1, forward strand.
CCGACGAAATGGAAACCTGGCTTATGGAGGCGGGCTCGGATGGCTTCAACATCATGTTTCCCTTTCTCCCGGCGGGCCTCGACGACTTCGTCGACAAGGTCGTTCCGGAACTGCAGCGCCGCAATCTGTTCAGGACGACGTATGAGGGCGCCACGCTCCGCGAGAACCTCGGGTTGCCGCGACCGGAGAACCGGTTCTTCAAACCCTGAGTCGCCAACATTGCGCCCTGTGACATTACGCCATGTGTTGAAAACACCATGTATCGGGAGAGAGACGAATGAAACGGCTTGAGGGCAAGAATGCGGTCATCACGGGCGCGGCGTCGGGCGTTGGTCGGGCGGCGAGCCTGTTGTTCGCGCGCGAAGGCGCGGCGGTCGCCTGCGTCGATATCGACACAGGCATGGGCGAAGAAACCGCGGCGATGGTCCGCGCCGAAGGCGGTGACGCCCTCTTCATTGAAACCGACCTCGCCAACCCCGCCGCCATCGAAGACATGGCCAGGGCCTGCATGGAGTGGCGCGGCGTCATCCATGTCTTGTTCAACAACGCCGGAATCGCGGAACGTGCGGAATTCGAGGATATCGCGCTGGAGGACTGGAACCGGCAAGTGGCGGTGAACCTGACGGCGCCTTTTCTGTGCAGCCAGAAATTGCTTCCGGCGCTAAAAGCGGCGGACGGCGCCACCATCATTCATCATGGGTCCATCGACGGCGTGCTCGGCAACCCGACGCTGGTCGCCTACTCCGCCGCGAAAGGCGGTCTGCAGCCGCTAACCCATGTCATGGGGTTTTGGCTGGCGCGTCATGGAATTCGGGTGAATTGCATCAATTCCGGCGCCTTGCGGGAAAGCAAACAGGGCATCCCCGTGCGCCTTAACCGCGACAATCGCGCCGGACAACCGATGAGCGAAGCCCAGCGCCACGCCACGCCGATGGACCGCCCCGGCTTCGTCGAAGAAGCCGCCGACGCCGCCCTCTACCTTGCCAGCGACGAGTCTTCTTACGTCAACGGCAGCGTCATCACCCTTGACGGCGGTCGCACCGGCATAACGCCGGGAACTTTCTAAATAAAGATAAGGTCCGCGCCGCTTTACGGGCCGGTCTGCTCCCCGCCATAGACTTCCGTTGGCGCCAACGGACTGCCTTCGAACACGTTCTTCCCGGTCTTACGCGTGGTGTTGCGCCACGCGGCGCGTTCTTCCGTCCCGAATTCCACTTTGGGCGATGGATCGACGTCCACGTTGTTGAATTCGTCCACCCCACGCACCAGCATTCCAGAGTCGCGATGGGCGCGCACTTCCGTATGGGTCGGGATCATTTCCACCAGCAGAATTATGCGACGATCTTTCGCGGTGTTGACCGGCGAGCTGTGAATGATTCCGGCGTTGAACAAACCAATTTCGCCCGCCTTTAATTCAATATTCACGGCCGTCGACTCGTCGAAACCGGCGGAAATATATTGTCCGCGCGACAGGATGCTATCCGGGTCGCCGGTATCGATATGCGGCAGGGCTTCGGTTTTATGCGAACCGGGAATGACCTTCAGGCATCCATGCGCCAGCGTGCAATCCGCCAGCGCGAGCGCGCCGATCACCAGGATCGGCTTGATCGGATTGGACGCCCCGTCCTGGTGCCACCCCGCGAAGGTTTTGCCATCGGGATCCTTTACCCTGAAGGCCATGCTGTAACACAAAATATTCGGCCCGATGAGGTCCTCGTACACATCGAGAACGTTTGAATTTCGCGCAATCTCCTCGACCCAGGGGCACAGCAGATGCGACTTGCTCTTCAGCTTCTTCGTGTCGTTTGGGTATTTACGTTCGAAGTCTTCCAGACAACCGCGATACCGCGCGACTTCTTCCGCAGAAAGAACGGGAATTGGCGACAGGAAGCCCTGGCTATGGAAATGCTCGATTTGCGGCTTGGTCAGAACCTTCGGCATAGTCGCATCCTCCTTCATAAAAATTTCCGCATGACCGAATCACCGCCCCGTTAACGGTTAAAAAGGCCGAGCGCCATGGTTGCCCCTATTCCGCGCCTTGCCCCTATCCCGCGCCCTGATGGTCACGGTCCCGCGACAACTTTTTCTCGATACCTTTATATTGGTCGCGAATATAGGCGCTGGCCGGACGCGGTGTGAAAAAATTCAGCCACAACCGCACGAGATGACGCTTCCGGTCCGACGCGGCGCCATCGGTAAACGCCGTGCGCCCGTGGAGAACGGTGTAGTTGTTCACGAACTGAATGTCGCCGGGCTCCAACTCCATTTCAAAGACGAGCGCCGGATCTTCCACGACCTCGTCGAAACATCGTAGCGCCGCCGTTTCAAGCGCCGTCATGGTCACGTCGGACCGATCAATGGCTTTTTGGACGGTGTCGCGGCGAATGGAACAACTCAGCACGCCATCGGTCAGGCCGAAGACGGGCCCCTTCCAAGTCCGCATGTCCCCCGCTTCCTCGATATAAATATACGGCATCCCTTCATAAAGGGGCGGCAGGTATTCCGGGTATTTCGCCAACAGCGCATTGTGCACCGACATCGAACTGACGACGCGGCTGATCCCCCCGGACCCGCCCTTCCGCAAACACAAAAGCGACGTCATATCGGCGCGATCAACATGAAGGCTTAAGGCGGCGCTAGTTTGATACCCCCGCACCCGCGTCGCGGTCGGGTCCGCACGGCCATAGTCATAAACATGCCCCAGCATGTCCCCGTAGACATTTTGTGAAATAGCGCGGCCCAGATGCGCGCCGATTCCCCACTTCATCAGCAATATATCGTCATCACTATATCGCGTGACCGGAAGCCCGCGCAGTAAGAAAAATCCACGACCGACCCGCACGCCACTCTCCACCTTGGCGAGCGCCGCGCCCAACACGGGCAAGGGAAAGTCGGCGCGCGTGATGTCCGTAACCGGCTTGTCGCCGCGCCGCGCCGCGCGTAATGCGGCGTCGAGGTCATCAACTTCCGCGCCGGTAAGCACATGAATCCAATCGTCACGCGCCGCGATCTCCACCCGCGTCCAGGCGCTGGCGTCCGTGATCGGTCGATCAAGAATTTGTGTCGCGGTCATTCCAGACATCCCTTCGCAACAACCTGATTGTTCCCGTTGTCGATGACTTTATGCGATCAGGCGTGATCGTCACAAGCTCGCACCGCACATTCGACACGGGAGACTCTAATACACTTGAAACCTGCGCATAACCGGATAGTCTATTCATTTGTCCGTACAAGTTTCGTGATCGTCACAGCGACCGACCGGCGATTGTTTATGTCCAATGATAATGGAGATAGGAAACATGAGTGCACTTTCCGAAGAACAGAGCCTGCAAATCCGCCCGATCAAAGAACATATCGGCGCCGAGGTTACGGGCGTCGACCTGACGCAGCCGGTTGATAAAGCGACTCGCCAGGCGTTGAATGACGCCGTGATCGATAATGTCGCGTTGGTCATTCGCGACCAACACTTCACGCCCGCGCAATTCGCCGTCGCCGCGGAATTATTCGGCGAGCTTATGCCGGACCAGATCAAAAGCAACCTCGTCGAGGGCTTGCCAATGGTCAGCATCCTGTCGAATTTCGAAAAGGACAGCATGGGCAACCAGGCGAAGGTGCCGAAAAACGCCACTTGGCACACCGACCACACGAACAAGGAGCGGCCCCCGAACTACACCTTTCTGTATGCGGTCGAAATTCCGGAAAAGGGCGGCGGCACATCGGTCGTCAATATGAACGCGGCGTATGAGGCGCTGCCGGCGGCCACGCGCGCCAAGATCGACACGATGAAAACCGCGAATGTGAAGATCAGCAGTTCGCGCCTCAAAAGCGCCAATCGCGACGTGCTGGCCGAGCAAATTGCCTTAGGCGAACCACCGGTGATCCACCCGTTGGTGCGCACCCATCCCGAACGCGGCACCAAGGCGATCTGGTTCCACACCGGCAAGACCGAAAATATCGAAGGCATGGACCCGACCGAAACGCAGGAATTTTTAGGCAATCTGCTGAAGGAATCGGCCAAACCGGAATTCGCCTACACCCACGAATGGAAGCTGGGCGATTTGCTGATCGTCGATAACCGCTCGGCCTTGCACAAGGCCGGTTCGGATTACGACATGAGCCAGCATCGCAAGCTTTACCGCACCATGGTTCGCGGTGACCGGCCCTACTAGTGTGACGGCGCCATGCCCCGGATAACCCTTAACGGCATCGGCCATCATTATCGCCTCGAAGGGCCGGAAGATGCGCCGGTCCTGACCCTGGCCCATGCGCAAGGCTTCACGCTTGACAGTTGGTCGGTGCAGATCGCCCATTTCAGGGATCGTTACAGGGTCTTGGCGCCGGACCTTCGCGGGCACGGCGGCACGGATATGGCGGGCGCACCCTACCTTATTGAAGATATCGCGCTGGACATCGTCGCGCTGCTGGACGCGCTTGGCATCGAACGCACCCATTACGCCGGTGCCTCGCTGGGCGGGATGGCCGGGTTTGCGCTGGCGCTGGATCACGCGGAACGGCTGCGCAGCGTCGCCTTCGTCACCACCCAGGGCGTCCTGCCGCAAGTCAGCATCGACGGGCAGCGCACCGCCACCGCCGTCATGCGAAAAGACGGCGCGGACGCCAGGGTTGACGCCGTCCTCGAACGTTACCTGCGCAAGGGTTACCGGGAAGACGATCCCGAAAGCTACGCCGAATTACGACGGCAGTTCACGACAAACCCGGTCGAAGGCTACGCCGAAGCGGGCGACGCCATCTTCGCCATGAATTTCGACGACCGGATTGGCGACATTCACCTGCCGACGATGGTGATCGCCGGGTCGGATGACATCGCCACGACGCCGGAGCGCATGACCCTGTACCGCGATGGCGTACCCGGCGCCGGGATGGACATCATCCCGAACACCGGTCACATGCCCTATGTCGAAGACGCCGACGCCTTTAATCCCGCATTTCCCAAGTAAAAGGGAGAAGTCACTCCTCTGACGACAATTAATGTGTTATATTGCAGCATGTTAA
>JABJJH010000409.1 GCA_018660965.1 Rhodospirillaceae bacterium
CGCCATGGTCGCATCCGACGGACTGCCGCATGACGTGTTCCCGCACCCCCGATTATGGGGCACCTTCCCGCGCGTATTGGGTCATTACAGCCGCGATCTGGGCTTGATGCCACTGGAAGAAGCCGTCCACCGCATGAGCGGCCTGCCCGCCAGCGAATTCGGCCTGACCGGTCGGGGCGTCCTGGCGTCGGGCGCGCACGCCGACATTGTGATCTTCGATGCGGCGACCGTGGCCGACCGCGCCGATTTCGAACACCCGACCGAAGCTGCCGCCGGTATTTCAATTGTCATGGTCAATGGCCAAACCGTGTGGCGGGACGGCGCGGCGACCGGGGCGCGACCGGGACACGCGTTGAAACGTCAGGACTTGCAGGCCGAAGCTGCATCCTGACACTTTACATTTTTGGAATTTGTTGTGGAATTGTCACGACGAAACCAATACATACACTAAGGCAGGAAGAGAAAACTCGACTGTTCCATTGTGGACACTCACCGTTATGATTCGAGAGCGGTCAAACGACTAGATTTGTTCATATATTTTTAATGGGGTTGGCGATCATCGCCGCGACCGCTCTTCCTGCGTCCGCCGCCGAATACCCGGTGAAGCCGGTCACCTATGTCATTCCCTTTGGCGACGGCGGTGAATCGAGCATCGCCGCGAGACTCCAACAACCCGTGTTCAAGCAGTTGACCGGTCAAGATTTAGTGGTGGTCAACAAACCCGGCGGCGGCGGCGCGGTCGTCTGGTCGCAAATGACCCGAATGCCCACCGATGGATATACGATTGTCGGCGTAAATCTACCCCACATTATCCTGCAGCCCACCCAAGGCGCCGGTTATCGCATGTCCAACATCGCCGTCGTCCACATCTTTCATTACACGCCTGACGCCATCGTGGTCGCCGCCGACTCGCCTTACAAATCGCTGCAAGACTTGATCGACGACGCCGTGCAGCGGCCCGGCAAAGTGCAGATTTCAGGGTCCGGACGCGCCAGCGCCAATCATCTCGCGCAAGTCCGGTTAGACCGGGTCACCGGTGGGGAAACGATCTACCGACCCTACAAGGGAACCGCGGCGTCCATCGCGGCCTTGCTGCAAGGGCGCGTCGATGCGGCCATGGCGTACACCACAGCGGCGAAAAAATACGGATCGGACATTCGCGTGCTCGCGGTCGCCATGGAAAAACGGCACCCGGAATTCCCGGACACACCGACGTTCCGTGAACTGGATATCGATATGGTCGATGGCGCCTATCGCGGGGTCGCCGTGCCAAATGGAACGCCGATTCCGATCCGCAAGGCGATTTCAGCCCTGTTCAGCCGCATCGGGCGGGACGCGGCCTTCATTGAAAAGAAACACGACCTTGGGTTCGCGCCACTGGATATCGGTTATGACGCGCTGCCCGTCTTCCTGTCGGCCCAACGGGAAAAATCATTGGCGACCGCCCGGCAAGCCGGACTCATCGACTAGTTCGATTGCCGACGCGCCGCCAGATAATCCATGGCCGCCGCGACGCCGCCGGTTGAATGCGGCACGCCCGCCAGACCAAGGCCCATTTCCACGCCGCACAAGGCGCCCGTCAATGACAAATCATTGAAATCGCCCAAATGACCGATGCGGAACACCTTGTCCGCCACCTTGGCCAACCCGCCGCCCAGCGACATGTTGAAATTTTCCAACACGATTTTCCGGAATGCGTCGGCGCTGTTGCCCTCGGGCATGCGGATCGTGGTGACCGCATTTGAATGTTCGTCCGGGTTGAGACTCTGCAATTCCAGGCCCCAGGCGGCGACCGCGCGGCGCGCCGCTTCGCCATGGCGCGCGTGACGGGCGAAGACGTTGTCCAGACCTTCTTCGTTCAACATGTCGATGGCTTCGCGCAACCCGAACAGCATGTTGGTCGCGGGCGTGAACGGAAACGAGCCGCCTTCGTTCGCGGCGATCATATCGTTCCAGTCCCAATAGGACCGCGGCATGCCGCCATTTTTCGACGCCGCCAACGCCTTGTCGCTGATGGCGTTAAAGCTGAGTCCGGGCGGCAACATCAATCCCTTTTGCGATCCGCCAATGGTCACGTCGACGCCCCATTCGTCATGCTTGTAATCGATGGCGCCCAACGACGAAACCGTATCGACCATCAGCAACGCCGGATGGCCAACGGCGTCCATCGCCTGGCGCACCTTTTCGACACTCGAGGTAATCCCGGTCGCGGTGTCGTTATGCACGACGCACACAGCCTTGATCGTGTGCGTTTTGTCCTCGGCGAGTGCGGCTTCGATGCGCGCGGCGTCGACGCCATGGCGCCAGTCGCCTTCGATAAATTCCGGCGCCAGACCCAAACGTTCCGCCAGGTTACGCCACAAGGCGGCGAATTGACCGGTTTCGTACATCAGCACCCGATCGCCCATCGACAGCGTATTGACCAGCGCCGCTTCCCAAGCGCCCGTACCGGAACCGGCGTGAATGACGACGCGGCTATCTGTCTTGAAAATACCTCGAATGTCATGCAGCAACGCCTTGGTCATGCTGGCGAATTCCGGACCGCGATGATCGATGGTGGGTCGGTCTATCGCCCGCAGAATTCGGTCCGGCACATTGGTCGGCCCAGGAATTTGCAGGAAATGGCGACCGCTTTGATAAGACATGGGTGGCTCCTATGGGGGAAATCGGCGAACGCTTAACACACCACTATTCGTTCCGCACGGTGAAATCGCCTGAAATTCATCCGAAATTCGATGGTTTTCAAACTGGTCGCCAAACGGCATAAGTGCATTTGTATTTCACACGTGGGAAAATACGTAAGCAGCATCGAATAACCGCCGGAAAGCCAGGAATATGGCCGCAAACGTCGCGACCCCGACTCGCCCCAAAGTCAGTACGAATGTAAGGGCGGCAAAAAGCCGCATCGGCGACGCCGCCACGGCGGCGCGCATTTCGCGCGAGATTGAAGGCGAGGTTCGCTTCGACGCCTTTTCACGCGGTCGCTATAGCACCGACGCATCGCATTACCAGATTGAGCCAATTGGCGTCGTCATCCCCAAAACCGATGCGGATATCGCGCGCGTCATCGACATCGCCGCCGATGAAGGCCTGCCCGTGTTGCCGCGCGGCGCCGGCACGTCGCAATGCGGACAAACGGTTGGCGAAGCGATTGTCGTCGATGTCAGCCGCCATCTAAATCAAATGGTCGAGTTCGACCCGGACTCGCGGCGCATCGTGGTGCAGCCCGGCATGGTCCTTGACCATCTCAACGCCTTCCTGGCGCCGCATAAGCTTTTGTTCCCCGTCGATGTGTCCACGTCCAGTCGGGCGACCATCGGCGGCATGACCGGCAACAACAGTTGCGGCGCGCGGTCGATCCATTACGGCACCATGCGCGACAACGTCCGCGCGGTCGATGCGATCATGGCCGATGGCCAAGCGTTTCACTTCGGCGAATTGCCCGCCGACCTCGCCGGGTTGAACCCGGCCTTCCAGGCGGTGGCCGGACAATTGCTTGATATCGGCGCGCGCGAACGTGCGGAAATCGCCGCGAGTTTCCCCGATTTGATGCGTCGTGTCGGCGGCTACAATATCGACGCGCTGGTGGCGGAAGGCCGCAATACGCCCGTCAATCTGGCGCACCTTCTGGTCGGGTCGGAAGGCACGTTGGCCTTATCAACCAAGATCGAGCTCGATTTGTCCCCGGTTCCGTCGCACAAGGTTCTGGGCATTTGTCATTTCCCAACTTTCCATCAAGCCATGCAATCGACCCGGCATATTGTCACCTTGGGTCCAAAGGCGGTGGAGTTGGTCGACAGCACAATGATTAATCTGGCGCGCGACATTCCGATGTTCCGCGCCACCGTGGACAGGTTTGTTCAAGGCGAACCCGGCGCCATTCTGTTGGTCGAATTCTCGGGCGAGGACCCCGACGACTTGCTGCGTCGCATGAAGGATCTTGTCGCCATGATGGCCGATTTGGGCTTTCCCGGCGGCGTGGTGGAAGCCATCGATCCCGGGTTTCAAAAAGCGGTGTGGGAAGTTCGAAAATCCGGGCTGAACATCATGATGTCGATGAAGGGCGACGGCAAACCAATCTCGTTCATCGAAGATTGCGCCGTCCGGCTGGAGGATTTGGCCGACTACACCGCGCGCCTGACCGATATTTTCGAAAAACACGGTACGTCCGGCACCTGGTACGCGCACGCGTCGGTCGGGTGCCTGCATGTCCGACCCATCGTGAATTTGAAGCAACAGGCGGGCGCGGACACGATGCGCGCCATCGCCGAGGAAGCCTTCGAAATCGTCCGCGAATACAAGGGGTCGCATTCCGGCGAACATGGCGACGGGCTGGTCCGGTCGGAATTTCACGAAGCCATGTTCGGGCGACGCATGGTGGACACTTTCCAGGAAGTTAAAACAGCGCTCGACCCCGCAGGCATGTTTAACCCCGGCAAAATCGTCAACCCACCCAAGATGGACGACCGGTCGCTGTTCCGCTTCAAGCCCGGTTACGCCGCGCCATTGTCGGACACCGGTTTCGACTGGTCGTCCTGGGGCGGATTCGGCGGCGCGGTGGAAATGTGCAACAACAACGGCGCGTGCCGTAAATTCGATGCAGGCGTCATGTGTCCCTCATTCCGCGCAACCGGTGAGGAACGGCATTTAACGCGCGGTCGGGCCAATACGTTACGGCTCGCCTTGTCCGGGCAGTTAGGTCCGGACGCCTTCACCTCCGACGACATGTTCAACACGATGAAGCTTTGCGTTGGATGCAAGGGATGCCTACGCGAATGTCCAACCGGCGTCGACATGGCGAAGATGAAATCGGAATTCCTGTATCACTACACCAAACGTCACGGGCTGAAACTTCGCGACCGTCTTGTCGCCTTCCTGCCGCGATACGCATCGTTCGCCGCGCGTTTCAGCGGTTTGATGAATTTGCGCGACACCGTGCCCGGCTTGGCGGCGTTGAGTGAAAAACTGCTGGGCTTCAGCGCGCGGCGAACCTTGCCGGTATGGCGGCGCGATATTTTTCACAGCGAAACGCCTGCCGTTGGCCCTGTCGATGGACCCGAAGTCGTTTTCCTGGTGGACACATTCAATCGCTATTTCGAACCGGAAAACGCACGCGCCGCCGTCAATGTGTTGGTCGCGGCGGGATATCGCGTTCACCTGCCCGCCGCAACAAGCGGCGACCGACCCTTGTGTTGCGGCCGCACGTTCCTGGCCGCCGGATTAATCGACGAAGCCAAGGCGGAGGCGGCGCGCGCGCTGGAGGCATTGGCGCCGTTCGCAGCGCGCGGCGTCCCGGTTGTTGGGCTGGAGCCGTCCTGCCTGTTCACCTTCCGCAACGAAATGACGGCGATGCTGCCCGGCGACGCGGCGGAGAAATTATCGGACCGCGCCATGCTGTTCGAAGAATTCATCGCCGCCGAACGCGACGCCGGACGGCTAACGCTGGAGCTGGCCCCCATACCCTACAAGAAAGCGTTGCTGCACGGCCATTGTCACCAGAAGGCGTTCGCGGTCATGGGCGCGGTGGAATCGACCCTGTCGATGATCCCGGATTTGGACGTGGAGGTCATACAATCCAGTTGTTGCGGCATGGCGGGCGCGTTCGGGTATGAAGCCGATAATTACGATATCTCGATGAAAATGGCGGAAGCGGATTTGTTGCCCGCGATTCGCGACGCCGACTCCAATACGGTCATCGTCGCCGATGGCACAAGCTGTCGTCATCAAATAAAGGACGGCGCGGACCGAAACGCCGTGTCCGTCGCACGCCTGCTTGAATCAGCTCTCAAAGGATAGAACGACAAAATGAACACCCCGTCATCCCTATCCGGGTCATCCATGCCCAAATCCGGCATGCCCGGTCCTGAATCGCACAGTTACTACTCGCAACGACTTCGGCTGCACTACGTCGATTGGGGCAACCGGGACGCGCCGCCGTTGCTGCTTGTCCATGGCGGACGCGACCATTGCCGCAACTGGGACTGGGTGGCGGCCGCCCTGCGCGATCAATACCACATCATCGCTCCGGATTTGCGCGGCCATGGCGATTCCCAATGGATGATCGGCGGCACCTATACCTTGCTGGATTATGTGTTCGACATCGCCCAATTGATCGAACAGACCCACTTAAGCCCGGTGACGATCATCGGCCATTCGCTGGGCGGCGCCGTCAGCCTGAACTATGCGGGCTTGTACCCGGACAACGTCGCCAAGCTTGTCGTCATCGAAGGCATGGGCGGCCCGCCGGGCAAGGATCGAAAACAGCGGCCTCTTAAAACCATAGAAGAGCGTGCGCATGGTTGGGTGAATATCCTGCGTCGGTTTTCGGGACGCGAAGACCGCAAATACGCCAGCATCGAAGAAGCATTCCACCGGATGCAGGAAGCCAACCCGCATCTGACGCCGGAACAGGCCCGACACCTGACCGTGCACGGCGCCAACCAGAACGAGGACGGCACTTATAGCTGGAAGTTCGATAATTACATCCGCGCGGATCTACCATTGCGCATTTCCGACGAAGAACGCGAACGCCTGTGGTCACGCATCGCCTGCCCCACCCTTTTGTTCCGGGGCGAGGAAAGCTGGGCCAGCGACCCGGAACAAGATGGCCGCATGGCGCATTTCAAGAACGCCCGGCTTGTCAACGTGGCGGATGCCGGCCACTGGGTGCACCACGATAAACTCGACCTGTTTATGCGGGAGACAACCGAGTTTCTGGCGGAATAGATCAACGGCGCCTACCCCGTCGCCACATTCATTTTACCCAATTTAATTTAAAGGACCGGCCGTGGCGCAAACTTCCGAACGACCCTTGTTATTCCAACCCATCACGTTGCGCGGCGTCACCGCGCGCAATCGCATCGTGCTGGCGCCGTTGTGCCAATATTCCGCCAAGGACGGCGTCGCCAACGACTGGCATCTGGTTCATCTGGGAAAATTTGCGATTGGCGGCATGGGAATCGTCATGACCGAAGCCGCCGCCGTGGAACCGCGCGGACGCATATCGCACGGCGATATCGGCGTCTGGACCGACGCACAGGCGGACGCATTGAAACCGATCACGACCTTCCTCGCCAAAAATGGCGCGGTCCCGGCTATTCAACTCGCCCACGCCGGACGCAAAGCCAGCATGCAGCGACCCTGGCATGGCAGCGGCCCCCTGAATGAAGCCGACGCGGCGCGCGGCGATACAGCTTGGTCCGTTGTCGGACCCTCCACTCAACCCGTCGGGCTGGACTGGCTGACGCCCAGCGAGCTGAGCGAATTGGAAATCCACGACATCGTCCAGAATTTCGCCGCCGCCGCCGGACGCGCATCCGCCGCCGGGTTCGACGTTGCAGAAATTCACGGCGCGCATGGTTATCTGATTTCAACCTTCCTGTCGCCGTCCACCAACACCCGCACGGACGGTTATGGCGGCGACCTGGCTGGACGCATGCGGTTTGCGTTGGAAGTAACCGAGGCCGTGCGCTCGGTCTGGCCGGACGACAAACCGTTATTTTTCAGACTATCGTCGGTCGATGGTGCGGAAGACGGCTGGAGCCTGGACGATTCGATCGCCCTCGCCCGAGAATTGAAGGCGCGCGGCATCGACGTCATCGATTGTTCGTCGGGCGGCTTGACCGGATCATCCACCATCGCCAACACCTATCGCGGGCCGGGTTTTCAAGTGCCCTACGCCGCCCGCATCCGCCGCGACGCCGACATCAAGACAATGGCCGTCGGCCTGATCATGGAAGCGAAACTGGCCGAAGATATTTTGCAGGCGGGCGATGCCGACCTCATCGCCATCGGCAGGGAGGCCATGTACGACCCCTATTGGGCGCATCACGCGGCGCAAACGCTGGGCAGCGATTCGGAATTCACCGCATGGCCGGAACAGGCCGGGTGGTGGCTGGACAAACGCGCGAAAAGCCTGAGCCGTCAGAAGACCTGATGGCGGGCAGGCGAAATTTCTCGCCCAATCAACGCGCGGATGGCGACCAGTTGTAGATTTTCTGTAACGTCCCGGCCATTAAATCCGCACGCTCGCCGTCCGATAAACGGTCGGTGAGGCGGAAGGGCTCCACGCCCTGTTCATAGCTCACCACATTAACCGCCCGGGTCCAGTCGGTGCCCCACATGCAGCGGTCGAAGCCGAAAGCGTCAAAGACGCGGCACAGCGGGTCCCAAAGGTCATTGAAGGGAAATGGTTCATGCGACAGGGTGCAGGCGCCGCTGACCTTGACGGCGACATTTTGGTATTGCGCCAAATTCAAGAGCTTGGGCAGTTCGGCGAAAGGCTCGGCGGGCGCCGGCGGCGTGCGCGGCTGTTCAATCCCAAGGTGATCGACGACCAGTCGGGTCCCGGCGTTCCTGGCGGCCAGCGCCGCGACCTGTTCCAGGTGACCTCTGCACGATAGATTGACGGGTAGTCCGTGCCGGGCGGCTGTATCAAGCACATGGTTGATGCCGGGGTCCTCGGCGTTGCTCTCTCCCCCCTGGGCCAACATGATACGAATGCCGACCGCGCCTTTCACGTTCGCCCAATCCGCGATCGTTTCCGCAACGCCGGGGTCGGTGGGGTCGACGGGCTTGACCAGACTGAACCGGTCCGGATGGGCGGTGAGAACTTCGCGGGCGTAGCTCTCGTCATATCGGTACATGGTATACGCAGAGACCAATATGGCCGCATCGACGCCAACCGCATCCATCGCCGCGATCATATCGTCGCCGGTCACTTCCTTCGGCCCGGCGAGAACCGCCGTCCAGGGCCGCCCAGGGTGATCCCGTTCGTAAGCGTGGACTTGTGCGTCAATCGTCAGCATTGATTCAATCCTTCAAATTTGCGCCCTGATTGGCGGGATGCGCCATGCACTGATGTTTCTGTCTTAGCGGAACGGACCGCGCCGCAGGTGTGGGACCATGTTGGCCCGCGCCTCCTTCATCGTCACGAAGGTCGATTGTCGGGCGGGCGGCGGGGGTAGGTGCTTTATCCAGTTTTTCTTGCGATTGCGCTCCACCACTATCGCCGCCAGGCAAATCATGCCAAACAGGGCGACCGGAATGACGATGAGCATCACCGTCGAGGACACGCCAAACGAAATGTTGATCAATGTCAGGATCAGCAAGAACGGCACGACCTGCATGAAAAACGCCAACAGGAACACGACGGTCCAGATCAGCCCATGGATCAGATCGGAGAGCGTGAAGCGGCGAAAATTCATGGGTCGCCCCCGCTTATCTAGGTCAACCGCCGTAAAAGACGTTGTCGCCCAGTTCGCGCATTTCCAGGATCGCGTCGTCGGGGCGGCCTTCCGGCGCCTTGGCGACATGTGCGTTGACCACCTCGCCCACGACGACGTGATGGTCGCCTTGCTCGACGATCTCGACGACCTTGCATTCGACGCTGGCGGTTGCGTTTTGAAGGATCGGCGATCCGGTTTCGGCGCCCGCTTCGAACGGTTCGCCGCTGATCTTGTTGCCGTCCACCTCGGAAGGCTTGAAGAACCCGAACGCCATGCCTTGCTGGCCCTTGCCCAGCATATTCAAGGCGAACCCGCGCGACCCTTTCACCATCTCGTAGACAGAAGAGTCGGCTTTGACGCCAACCGCGACAAGCGGCGGGTTAAAGGCCGTCTGGGTCACCCAATTGACCGTCGCCGCCGCCAACGCGCCGTCGTCGCCCGTTGTCGTCATCACGTAAATGCCATATGGAATCATCCGCAGAGCGGTTTTTTTAGCGTTGTCGTCCATCGTTATTGTCTCCCCTGATTTGTAACTTCAATTTCGGTGATTGCGCAATCCTATCATGGCCCATCGGGAAAACGCCATGGCGGGCGCCGCTGATTTATGTCGCCGACAAACCGGCGATATCGGGCGTCGGGCGCGCGGTGATTGGGTCGCTAGAAAATACCCGCTCCAGGGATTTCGCAACCCCC
>JABJJH010000169.1 GCA_018660965.1 Rhodospirillaceae bacterium
CGCCAACGCCTGTTCGCAAAATGTCCGCCACAGCCGGTTGTTGGTCAAGGTCAGCATGAACGGCCCGTCGGAGGCATGGAACATGCCAACCGGCGCCGCCACCAGATTGCCGTTGCCGACACGCGTCATGACCGTACCGTCCAGCAGATAAGCGCTGCCCGCGTGGTGCGACATGTTCACCGCCGTGTCGAACAGCGGCACATCTATTTTCTGCCCCCGCCCCATGCGGTCCCGCGCCAACAGCGCCGCCATGACCGCCTGACCCGCAAACAACCCGGCGATGATGTCCATGATCGATATGCCGGTGCGCATCGGTTCGCCACCCTCCTCCCCGGTTTGCGACATGAACCCGCTTTCGCCCTGCACGATGGGATCGTAACCGGCGCGATCCTTCAGCGGCCCTTCCCGTCCATAGGCCGACACCGAACAGAAAACGATCATCGGATTGACCGCCGCCAGATCATCGTACCCGATGCCGTAACGCTCCATCACGCCGGTGCGAAAGTTCTCCACCACGACATCGGCGTTTTTGGCCATCGCCAGAATGGCGTCGCGGCCTTCCGGCTTGCGAAAATCCAGCGCGACGCTGCGTTTATTGCGGTTGGCGGCGAAAAAATAGGTCGAAATACCGCGCTTTTCGGACACGTTGAACCCCCGCGAGTCATCGCCGCCATCGGGATTTTCGATCTTGATGATCTCCGCCCCAAGGTCGCCCAACGTCATGGTGCAGTACGGCCCCGACAAAACACGGGTGAAGTCGAGAATGCGTATTCCGTCGAGTGCGGGCATGGACATGAAGACCTTTCGCAAATAATGAAGTCCGGCGACACGGGATCATGCGCCAGCGCAAAGCCGCAAACAAAATTCATCCTCCAATTTTTTCGAATGGAATAAAAGTCCCGCCGGGGTGTTTCTTTAATATGACCTGGATTTGACCAGGCCACGCGCCATCCTTGCCAGATTTTATAAAACCGGCAAGGATACGCCGGTAATGGATACTCGACAGGCCATAATCGCGGAAATTCCCAAGTTGCGGCGTTTCGTGCGCGCCCTAAGCGGGGATGCCGCAACGGCGGACGATCTTGTTCAGGATTGTCTGGAGCGCGCGCTTGGGCGACTTCATTTGTGGCGCGAAAACACCAATTTACGGGCATGGCTGTTTACAATTTTGCGAAATATACATTTGAACCAATTACGCCGTTCGGCGCGCCGCCCGCGCGAAACATCGTATGACGAGATGCCCGAACCACCGGGCCAAACGGCGCCCACGCAAAGTCACGGCATGGCGATCCGCGATCTGGGGCTGGCCCTGGACAAACTACCGGACCAGCAACGGGAAGTCGTTCTCTTGGTCGGGTTGGAAGACATGAGCTACAAGGAGGCGGCGGAAATTCTAGGCGTGCCGATCGGAACCGTGATGTCGAGACTGGCGCGCGGTCGCGAATCCCTGGGACGTTTGATGGATGGCGAAACGGCAAACGACACGGCCTCTTTGGGAGATGCGTCATGACCGCTCCCGACCGCATCACTGAATCCGAACTTAACGCCTTCATCGATGGCGAACTGGACGCGCGCGATCTCGCGCGGGTGGCGGCCTGGCTGGACGAAAACCCCGAAGACGCCGCGCGCGCCGATACATATCGCCAACAAAACACGGCGCTGCACGATAAATTCGATGCGGTCGCCAACGAACCCGTTCCCCAGGATATGGTCAACGTGGTCATGACGGCGCGCCCGCGCGCGCAGCGATCGGCCTGGATGCAAATCGCGGCGGGAATTGTCCTGTTGCTGACCGGGGCCGCCGGTGGGTGGGGATTGCACGGCCAGTACGGAAATGCAGGGATGAACAACGCGCCGCGTTACGTCGAACGCGCCGTCAGCGCCCATCTGGTGTACACCGCTGAAAAACGACACGCCGTTGAAGTGGCGGCCAACGAGGAACGCCATCTGGTCAAGTGGTTGTCGAAACGTCTGGGGCATCCGCTGCGCGTCCCCAGCCTTGTCGCCAACGGATACAAACTGGTCGGCGGGCGTCTGCTGGAAGACGCGGGCCGCCCCGCCGCGCATTTCATGTATCAGGATGACGCCGGACGCAGGCTCACCGTTTATGTGCGCGCCTATGACGGCCCGGAAACCGAATTCAAGTTCGTTGGCGCGGACGGCGTTTCCGCCTTCTACTGGATCGACGCCCCCTTCGCCTACGCGCTGACCGGCGAGTTGCCGCGAACCGAGCTCTTGAACGTCGCGAACGTCATCTACAAGGAACTGGCTTTGTAAGATTTGGCGTCGGCGATATTTTCTGGCATTATTTCATTAATATTTCCGGACAATAAAAAGGAAGCATTTCATGATGAAAACAATTCTTGGCGGCGCCGTAGCGGCGTTGCTTCTCACCGGCGCCATGACGGCGCCCGCCTGGGCCGGTTGCGCCGAAGACATCAAAAACGTCGAAAAACAAGTGTCAGAAGCAGACACCAAGGCCGAAGGCGCCGTCAAATATGTCGAGAAAATGATCGCCAAAGCTAAAAAAGCCCTGGCCGACGGCAACACGAAAAAATGCGCCAATTTAATCGGCAAGGCTCAGGATAAAGTAGACACTCAATTCTAACATGAGCCAGGGTCCGCGTGGCCATAAGCCGCACGGACCCTACTATCATACTCTAATTCGCGCCCACCAGAATATCCGCCCCGGCGGCGACCGCTTGTCTGGCGAAATCCGATAAAACGTCCGGCGCGGCGCTACTGACCGGATGGCCGATCACGACGAACGGATATCCATCCGCGCCCAACACCCGCGCCATGAGTTCCGCCGCGCTGACGAATTTGGTCGTCATGACGCCTATCGACGGAATTCCCAGCCTGTCGCCTGCTACCGCGTCATGCAAACTGCACGACGAGCAACTGCCTCAATCGCCGATGCCGGCGATCAGGGCGTCCCATTGTTTTGCTTCGACAAGAATATCCGCATCGGCGGGCGCGCTGTAATTCGACTTGATGCGACGAACGACCTTCGCCACGCCAAATTTTTCGACGAGTTCCTTCTCCATCGCGTCGAAAAAGGGTTTCGTGTTCTTTTTCCCATTCGAAATAACGCCAATTGTCTTGCCTTCCAGCGCGCTCAATCGAGGCGCCAAAGCGAATGCCTGCGCATCGCCTTCATGGGTGGGATCGAGGATTTCAATGCTCATGTCGTTTACTGCCTTTCGTTACCGCTTATTCACAATCAATACAGGCGCCAATGGCGACCGTTACAGCCTTGCTTTTGGGGCCCAGCCAGGGCGGGATGACAGCGCCAAACCCACCCGCCGGACCACCCGCCGCGATGACCAGCAAATGATCCGGGTCGGGCAACGCCGCATATTCGTTTTCGCCGCGATGACCAACGACGGCGCCCTTTCCGCATTCGGCCCAGTCCTTGCGCAGGACCCGCGCGTTATCATAAACGTATTGCTGAATATCCGCCTTGGACCACCCCGCCGCCTGGAAATGGGCGCGTAGCTGGGGCGGAATGATAATGGCGTAGTTCCCCGCCCAAATCGAATAGTGGCGCATGCTCGCCTTGATTTCGGCGACGAAGGTGTCGAGTATTTCCGCCGGTTCGGTGGTCCATTCGTTCATCAATTGACGGGGCGCGCCCGCCGCCATCACGGTGACCGAGGATGCGTGTTTGGGCATGCCCCGTTCTTCCGCGAGCGGCGACCACGGCGAATTGTCTTCATCCTCGGCGATGCAATAGCTGAGCTTCCCCGGATGCCCCAGCGTCGAGCGATCCACGGCGCCGGGCCTGACGTCGAGAAGATTGTACAGAACCAGGCGAATGGCGCGGCCAATGACCGTGGTGGCGCGGTCGCTGGACCCCAGCACGTTGAACGTGCCGTCCATGCCCAATTCATCGCGAACCGGCCCGTTGATCACGATCATAACGGCGCACCCGCCGGTGCTGGCGGTGGCGCCGTGCAGCAAGAACGGTTCCTCAAGCATCGCGGTGAACGCCGCCACGACAACCGGGAAATGCATCGGCAGACATCCGGCCATGACCGCGTTGATCGCCAGTTTTTCAGCGGTGATAGCGCGTTCGCGCACCGGCTCGATTCCGACGAGGTGGTCAGCGGGCATCATCACCCAATCCAGGCACGCTTGCACCGCGTCCGCCGTCGGCGGCACCACGGGCAATCCATCGGTCCACTTACGGCTGTGGTAAAACTCCTGCGCGGCCATCATGTCATCGATGTCGTAGCGTTTCGAGATCAGCGTCATTTATAGCCTCCTCATTCGGCGGCGGCCTGTCGCGGGAAATCCGTGCACGATGATGTCAATTTGATCGTCGCCGATGCTGAATTTCTTGCCGTCTAGGTTAACGCCCATTCCGCCCTGCAGGTTTGATCGAAGAATAGCGTCAACGTAGCGTTTGGTATGTCTCCGCGTCAAACCAATCTACCTGAACCGCGTCCAGCCGGGCGGCGTCGGCGGCGTCCAGGATCTCTTTTTCACTCGCCGAAATAATATTGGCTTGTGCAGCCCGTTCGCTCAGGGTCGCCGGCGGCGCCTTTTCCAAAACACCGGACCGAACGGCGGCGCTGACCCTGGCCTCGGCGGGGCGGGACGCGACAACCGCTTCCAGGGATCGTTCCAACATGCCAAGACCGGGCAGATTATCATTGGGAACAAAGATGGAGGCGGTCAGTTTCTCCCGCCGCGCGTCGCCTTCCAGCAAGGCCCCCGCGACGCGGGCGCCCAGCACGTCGGACGGCATTTTTCTTCTGCGCCCATAGGGCAAGATGAGGACACGCAACATCCACGCAATCGGGCGATTTGGAAAGTTGTCGAGCAATCCGGCCAGGGCTTCTTCTATTCGGTACAGCGCCAGTTCTAGCGACCAGCGCAGCAACGCCTTGTCTTCGTCCGGGCGCCCGTCATCGTTGAACCGCTTCAACGCGGCGGAGCCCA
>JABJJH010000140.1 GCA_018660965.1 Rhodospirillaceae bacterium
CGATGAATTACTGGATTGGGTCAAGGCGAACGCGGAAACGACCTATCATCCTGTCGGCACCTGCAAGATGGGGTCCGATCCGATGGCGGTAGTGGACGACAATTTGAAGGTGCGCGGGCTTCAGGGTCTGCGTGTCGCCGACGCCTCCATCATGCCGACCCTGACATCGGGAAATACGAATGCGCCGTCCATCATGATTGGCGAAAAGGCTTCCGCCATGGTGTTGGAAAGCGTTGCCGCGTAAAACGGCGCCAGAAAACGCATCAGGAGCCAAACCATGAAAATCACAAAGGTGACCCCCATTCACGCGGGGCAATTTTTGTTTGTCCGTATCGAAACGGATTCCGGCCTGCATGGCGTGGGCGAGGGTGGCTCCTGGGGGCAGATCGAAGCGGCGGTGGCCGCCGTCGCCAAGTTCGCGACCTATCTGGAAGGCGAGGACCCGTTCCCCATCGAACATCATTGGAACGTGATGCACCGCTTTTCGTATTTCCAGGGGCACGCCATTAATGCGGCGATATCGGCTATCGACATCGCCTTATGGGATATCAAGGGCAAGGCCCTGGGCGTGCCGGTTTATGAATTGCTGGGCGGCCCCATTCGGGATCGCGCGCGGGTGTACGGCCATGTCTACGAAAAGAACATCGACGCGTTGCTCGCCGAATTGAAGCGGAAGAAGGATCGCGGCTTCACCGCCGTCGGGCACATCAATCCGTTCCTTGATGAAGGCGAGGACCAGATCTATTTCAAGTCCCATATCGGCAAAATGCGCGAGGCCATCGACAATGTCCGGCGCATGCGGGAGGTCGCGGGCGACGATATGGATTTGTGTATCGAAATACACCGCCGTCTGACCCCGGCTGAAGCCGTTGTGTTCGCGCGCGGCATTGAAGAATTCCATCCAATGTTCCTGGAAGATCCGATGCGCTACGAGGACGCGGACGCCATGGCGCGCATCGCCGATAAAATTCATATCCCCATCGCAACGGGGGAGCGGTTCTCGACGATTTATGAATTTCAGGCGCTCTTTACCCGAAACGCCGTGGAATATGCCCGCGTCGATGTGTGCTTGTGCGGGGGCATCACCGGCAGTCGCAAGGTCGCCGCCATGGCGGAAGCGCACAATATCATGGTGGTGCCGCACAACCCGCTGTCGCCGGTTGGCCTTGTCGCGTGTCTGCAACTCGATGCGGCCATTCCCAACTTCGCGATTCAGGAATACAGCACCGGTTTCGAGGCCGGGGTGATGAAGTCGGTCGATAAGCACCTGGGCCATGACGTGGTTGATGACGCGCCGGTCCCCGTCGACGGGTTCGTGACCATTCCCACCCGCCCTGGCATTGGGATCGATCTGGTGGACGATCCGGCGGCGATCCGGCCGCCCCTGAGCAAACCGGTTCTCATGCGCATGCATGCGGACGGGTCGCCGGTCGATCAGTAAGCGCTAAGTTGCGTCAGGCGGTCGGCCCAGCCTTCACCCGCGAGCCACGGCGCCAGGTTTTCCGCGCTGGGCGCTTCGCCGTCCACCGCGACCTTGGTGCGCCAGGCCAGACACAACATGCACGAAATGACCGGCGGGCCACTCTTCCCGGCGACGTCCGCGATGGGCGCCAGTGTCGGCATGCCGGTGCCCAACAGCACGATTGCGTCCAGGGCTGGTGCGTCCAGGGCTGGTACGCCCAGGGCGGGGGCGTCCAGGGGTTTCTCGCGCAACGGAGCCATGGCGTTGCGCGCCGAGTCGCCGGTCAGGCTGTAAATGGGATGAAACGCGCCCTCCTCGCCAACCGCCTTGACGCAATCTTGAACCGTGAAGCCTCGACTTTCCCAATAGCCGATGCTGGCCGCCGTTAAATCGTCCGGATAGGGCGACACCAGGCCGATGGTCACCGCGCCGAGCGCCCGCAGGGCGTCGGTGACCGCCAGCGCCGACATGATGAGCGGATATCCCCGTTCCGCTTCGACCCGTTTGACCAGTGCGTCTTCAGCATCCTTGCCCGCGACATAGGACGCGCCTGTGCAGCAATACGCGACCGCCGATAACGGCGCGACGCCGAACTGGTCGAGATAGGAGTCCGTGCCCGGCCAATAATCCCGCATGCGCTGCATCAACGAGGTGGCCGGACTTGTGATGCGAGCGTTCAGGACCGCGTACCCGGGCGGCCAGAGTATGGCGAATTCCGGTTCGACGGTGGTGTTGGCTTGCGGCGTTAACGCGCCAACCAATCCGCGAGGGGCATATTCAAGCATGGCGGCCTTCGACGAAAATGGAGTCTTCACGAGTCTTTAACAGTGTTCCTTGATATAAGGAAGTCGGGCGCACCCGGCGTCCGTCTATTTACTCAAGGTTCACGCGTTATGGAATGGCCAAAACTTCCCAATGGGTCCGTCGATTGGATGACCGTGTTCCAGGCCCCCAATGTGGGGTTCATTCCCTTGATAGAGCAATCGGACACGTGTGAAAAACTGCATGCGTGCTTTCTCCTGATTATCGATTCGCTGTTTACCCGAACCGGCGATGCGGATGTTCGCCGCACCTATCATGAAACCGCTGCCGACCTTTTCGCGGGCGCCGCCGACGAACAGGCGTTATCGGGGCAGAAGGTGAAGCTCCGCATGGTGATGATGCGCGTGATGAACGACCGCACGAAGCGGGCGCACGATCATATTGAAGCGAAGGCGAAAGAAATCGCGGCGTCAGGCGATGCGCGGGTCATCGATCAGAATCCCACCGCCGCCCTGAATGTATAGATCGGCGAATGTGTAGTTCGGCGCGGCATTTACGCGCAAGGTTGTTGCGTCCGTCGGCCTTGGCGTGCAAATTGCGCTTTGGTTTTGGGGTGACTGCGGAGAAATTCGCGGATCGTAAGGAATGTCGTTACTCGACGGTCGATTGAGCGAGGAGCAGCGCGCGTTTCAGGATAGCGCGCGTACCTTTGCGGCGGAATGCATGGCGCCGTTCGCGGCCCATTGGGATGCGGATCGCATCTTCCCGGTGGACGCCCTGCGTAGTGGCGCGGCGCTGGGGTTCGCCGGCGTCTATGTCCGTGAAAAATTCGGCGGCTCGAACCTGTCGCGCGCCGATGCGGCGGTAATTTTCGAAGAACTCGCCGCCGGTTGCGTTTCCACGGCGGCGTATATGTCCATCCACAACATGGCGAGTTGGATGATCGACGCGTTTGGCGACGACCGCCAGCGCGCGGCATGGCTGCCGAAGTTGATGACGATGGAGCATTTCGCAAGCTATTGCCTGACCGAAGCGGGCTCCGGCTCCGACGCCGCGTCCCTGGCCACGACCGCCAGACGCGATGGCGACGACTACGTGCTGAATGGGTCGAAGGCGTTCATATCTGGCGGCTCGGTAAGCGATATCTATGTCTGCATGGTGCGCACAGGCGACGACTCGCCCGCCGGAATTTCCTGTGTGGTGGTTGAAAAGGATACCTCCGGCCTTAGTTTCGGCGCGCAGGAAACCAAGCTGGGGTGGAACAGCCAGCCGACCGCCGCCGTTATTTTCGAGGACTGCCGCATCCCCGTCGCGAACCGGATTGGCGGCGAGGGGGATGGCTTCAAGATCGCCATGAAAGGCCTGGACGGCGGGCGGGTGAATATTTCGGCGTGTTCCCTTGGCGGCGCGCGCGCCTGTCTGGACGCCGCCCGGGCGCACATGCTGGACCGCAAGCAGTTCGGGAAACGGCTGGCGGATTTCCAGGCGCTGCAATTCAAATTGGCCGACATGGCCACCGAACTGGAAGCGGCGCGGTTGATGGCGCATCACGCCGCCCGCGCGCTCGATGACGGTGATGCGGACGCGACGATGTATTGCGCGATGGCGAAACGCTTCGCCACCGACGCCGGGTTCAAGATATGCAATGATGCGCTACAATTGCATGGCGGTTATGGATATCTGCGCGATTATCCGATTGAGCGGTGTTTGCGGGATGTACGAGTGCATCAAATTCTAGAGGGAACCAATGAGATCATGCGGGTGATCATTTCCCGGAAATTGTTGGACCAATGACGGAAGCTGAAGTCTTATTCGATGTGGAGTCCGGCGTCGCCGTGGTGACGTTGAACCGTCCTGCGGCGATGAATGCGCTGACATTGCCGATGATTGACGCCCTGATTGGCAAACTGGGCGATTGGGCGGCGGACGACTCGATCACGGCGGTTGTCGTGCGGGGCGCGGGCGACCGGGCGTTTTGCGCCGGCGGCGATATCCGCGCCCTGTATGACGCTCGTGAAACATCCCCCAACGGCCACCCATCGCTGACCGAGATTTTTTTTCGCGCCGAGTATCGGCTCGATCACCTGATCTATCATTATCCTAAACCCTATATCGCGTTGATGGATGGCGTCGTCATGGGCGGCGGTGTCGGCGTTTCGGTGCATGGCGACCATCGGGTCGTGTGCGAAAAGACGGTCTTCGCGATGCCGGAAACAGGCATTGGCCTGTTTCCCGATGTCGGCGCGTCGTATTTTCTGCCGCGCCTGCCGGGCCAACTCGGCATGTTCCTGGGGCTGACGGGGCATCGATTACGGGCGGCGGATTGCGTCTATGCGGGTATTGGCGATCATTATATCCCCGTGGATCACCATGACGACGTCATCGCCGCGTTGCGCGCCGGACGCGATATCGCCGCGACGCTGGTCGGGTTGAGCGAGGATGCCGGTCCGCCGCCGTTGCGGACGCGCCGCGACTTGATCGACCGCTGCTTCAGCGCGGAGTCAGTGATTGAAATCGAGCGGGCGCTGGAACACGAGGACGACGCCGTGGCGGCGGAAATTCTCGCGGTGCTGCGGACCAAATCGCCAGTCAGCCGCATGATCGCCTACCGGCAGCTTCGCGCCGGGGCGACGATGGACTTCGACGCCTGCATGAAAATGGAGTATCGATTGAGCCAGCAAGTCATGGCGGGCCATGATTTTTATGAAGGCGTTCGCGCGTTGATTATCGACAAGGATAACAAACCGAATTGGCGCCCCGGCGCGCTGCCGGACGTCACCACGGATATGGTCGCGGGATATTTCGCATCGCCGCCATCGGGAGACCTTACGTTCGAGACATCATAGGAATCGAGGAACAAAGACAATGACGACAATTGGGACGACAATTGGATTTATCGGGCTGGGCAACATGGGGGCGCCCATGGTGAAGAATCTGCTGGCGGCGGGACACACGGTGAAAGCCTACGACATCGTGCCGGAACTATTGGACGCCACCCAGGCGACCAAGGCGGACTCCGCCGCCGACGCGGTTAAAGGCGCCGCGATGGTGATCACGATGTTGCCGGCGGGGGCGCATGTCCGCAGCGTCTATATGGAGTCCGTGCTGGACAACGCCGAATCCGACGCCTTGCTTATCGATTGTTCGACGATTGACGTTGATACCGCGCGCGCCATGGCGGCGGCGGCGGCGGAACGGGGATTGGACATGCTGGACGCACCGGTGTCCGGCGGCGTTGGCGGATCGGAGGCCGGGACCCTGACGTTTATGGTCGGCGGACCGGACCGGGCGTTCGAAAAAGGCAAACCGGTTCTTGAGGCGATGGGGAAGACCATCGTTCATACGGGAGGCAGCGGCAACGGTCAGGTCGCAAAAATTTGCAACAACATGATTCTTGGCGCTACGATGATCGCGGTTGGCGAAGGATTTGTCATGGCGGAAAATTTGGGGCTGGATAAACAAAAGCTTTTCGACATCGTCTCGACCTCATCGGGATCGTGTTTCGCGGTGACCTCGCATTGCCCGGTGCCCGGCCCGGTTCCGGACTCGGCGGCGAACCGGAACTTCGAAGCCGGGTTCACGGCGGCGATGATGTTGAAGGATTTGAAACTGGCGCAGGCGGCGGCGCAAACCGCGAACACGGCCACCCCGATGGGCGCGGCGGCGGCGGCCATGTTTGGACTGTTCTGCGGAGCGGGGAACGAAAAACTGGATTATTCCGGAATAATTAATATGATTCGCGGGAAATAGAAAAAATATTGCAATAAAAATAGAAACTAGATAATATGAAGCATGGTTTTTAATGAAAATAACAAAAGGATGCGTTAAAAATGGTGGTAAAAACAGATTATCTCCAGTCAATTCATCTAATTGAGAGATTGCACAGGCAGTTTCTTGAGGTTGTCAAGAATGAGCTGGATCGTCATGGATATTAGGACATAAACAATATTCAGGCGGTTATTCTCTATAATATTGGCGAAGATGAGCTAACCGTGGGGGAATTGACGAACAGGGGCTACTATTTGGGCTCTAATGTTTCGTACAACGTCCGGAAAATGGTCGAAAATGGATATTTGATCCAGGAACGCTCGACGCATGATCGGCGCTCCATCCGGGTTCGGTTGTCGGAACAAGGGCTTAAATTGCGCGGGATCGTCGACTCGATGTTCGATCGCCACGCGGAACGGATCGGGGCGGACACGGTGCCGGTCGAAGATCTCAAGCAGGCCAACACCATATTACTGCGACTGGAGCGATTCTGGAGCGGTGGTATGGGATTTGGCATAAGCCGGTTATAGTCGGTCTTGTCGAGGCGTTGGGAATAGGACTGCGATATGGCGAGTCGTGCCGAAGAAGGGGTCATCCTAGAATTTTTCAGGATTGGCCGCTACGTCAAGGTTTCGGCCGTCGACACGAAGACCGGCACGGAGGTGTCCATCGTTGGCGACCCGATGCGTGGCGAGGCGATTCTGAAACGCACGGCGATTCAGAAGCTTAAATACGTCATGAACAAGGCGCAAAACGGCGACGGTCCGCCGGGGGGCGTCTAGTAGTCTGATCGAAACGCTTGGTTCCCAGGCATTTCGGTCAACTGCCCCACCAGGGTCTGTGACAATCTGGGCGTCCAGATGCGCCCCTGCCACACCACGAAAAAAGCCGGTCTCCCGACCGGCTTTTTTTATTGTGAATTCGCTTGGATTTACCGGGCTAGATTTGAAGGCCGACCTTCGCTTTTGCCAAGTCCAATGCGTTTGGCGAAATTTGATCGTTGCGCGGAATAATTTGGCGCGACCATGGGATAATCCGGCTTGAGACCCCATTTTGACCGGTATTGATCCGGCGTCAGGCTATAGGTCGTGCGCAAGTGGCGTTTTAACATTTTCAGTTTTTTGCCGTCTTCCAGGCACACGATATAATCCGGAGTGATGGATTTTTTGATGGGCACTGCGGGACGTAGATGGTGATTCGCGTCGCCGGCTCCGTTTCCGGCTCCGTTCAGACTGGACAAGGTTCCATAGACGCTATTGATGACGTCCGGAATGTTCGCCGGTAGGACTATATTGTTGCCGACATATGCAGAAACCACATCCGTGGTCATTCTTAAAATATTAGCACGTTTAGAATCGTCTTCAGACCCAGCATTCATTTGAATCCACCCAAAAATAGTTCGCCAAGATTATGTAAAACTCGCATATTGTTTTTGCTTTGTCAAATAAGTACGAAATTTTCACAGTATCAAATGGATGCAAGAGAGTCTTTGTTAGTAAATTCTCCGACATTAAAGTATAAATCGCAATATATAGATAAATAAAAAAATACTTAACTACATAATGTGTGCCCGAGTATTATTCATAGGCTCGCTTTGATTATGATGTTTTGCGTTTGATTCTGAAAGAATTTAAGCCCGCACAGGTCGGCGTTTCGTGAATGGTGATGCCCGTGAAACGCAATAAATTGTAGCAATGGTGGCGCCAGCATGCGACATGTGGTATTGGGAACCTGTGTTTGAGGGTAATCTTATCGACAGTGGGGTCGGGCGGTTTCAGCATGAGAAATGACGTTGTGGCCGTCGCCTCGGATCATGGTGGATTCGAGATGAAGGGCGAAATTGTAAAATTTTTGGAGGAACAGGGCTGCGACGTTCTCGACCTTGGGACCGATGGGCCGGACTCAGTCGATTATCCTGAATTCGCGGACGCCATGGCGGCGGCGATCCGGGATGGTCGGTGCGACCGGGGCGTGTTGTTCTGCGGCACGGGTATTGGCATTTCGATGGCGGCGAATCGACATCGTCACATCCGCGCGGCGAATTGTCGCGACGTGACGGAGGCGCGGTTGAGCCGGGCGCACAATAACGCGAATGTCCTGGCGCTTGGGGGACGAACAATTGGTATCGAAGTCGCGAAGGATTGCGTGCATGTGTTCTTGAAGACGGAATTCGAAGGCGGTAGACACGCCCGGCGCGTGGCGAAAATGTCGGATTGACCGCTGTAATCCACAGTCTCCAATCCACAGTCTCCAATCCAACGGATGGACGCCGCTGTATTTTAATGTGCACTCGATAGACTAGGAACTTAGACGAAAAATGTTGGAAGACGACGCAATCGACACCGCCGCGAACGGCTTTTTTACCCAGGACCTCGGGGACGCCGATCCTGCGGTGTATGGTTCAATAACCGATGAATTGCGTCGGCAGCAGGACCAAATTGAACTGATCGCCTCGGAAAATATCGTGAGCAAGGCGGTGCTTCAGGCCGCCGGCACTGTATTGACCAACAAATACGCCGAAGGTTATCCGGGACGCCGTTATTACGGCGGTTGCGCGTATGTCGATGTCGCCGAACAACTGGCGATCGACCGCGCCAAGGCGTTGTTTGATTGTAATTACGCCAACGTGCAGCCGCACGCCGGGGCGCAGGCGAATGAGGCGGTCTATCTCGCGTTGCTGAAGGGCGGCGACACGATCATGGGAATGTCGCTCGCCGCCGGTGGGCACCTGACCCACGGCGCGCCGCCGAATATTTCCGGAAAATGGCTGAATGCGGTGCAATATGGCGTTCGGCGGCAGGACGCGCTGATTGACTTCGACGAAGTCGAGTCGTTGGCGGCGCAACACAAGCCAAGCCTGATTATCGCCGGTGGGTCGGCGTATCCCCGTCATATCGACTTCAAGCGCTTTCGTGAAATCGCGGATTCGGTGGGCGCTTTATTCATGGTGGATATGGCGCATTTCGCCGGGCTGGTCGCCGCCGGGGTGCATCCATCGCCGTTGCCGCACGCCCATGTGGTGACGACGACGACGCACAAGACCCTGCGCGGTCCGCGTGGCGGCATGATCCTGACCAATGACGAAGCGATCGCAAAGAAGGTGAATTCCGCTGTGTTTCCCGGTCTGCAGGGCGGCCCGTTGATGCATATCATCGCGGCGAAGGCGGTGGCGTTCAAGGAAGCCCAACAGCCGGAATTCAAGACCTATTCCGAAGCCGTGGTTGCGAATGCGAAGGCGTTGTCCGCGTCGATGATCGCGGGCGGTTTCGATATCGTCTCGGGCGGGACCGACACGCATTTGATGCTGGTTGATTTGCGTCCGAAGGGGTTGACCGGAAATATCGCCGAAGACGCGTTGGAACGCGCGGGCATTACGTGTAACAAGAATGGCATTCCGTTCGATCCGGAAAAACCGATGGTGACTTCGGGGCTCAGGTTTGGCAGTCCGGCGGCGACGTCGCGCGGGTTTGGCGAAGCGGAGTTTCGCGAGGTCGGCGCCATGATCGTGGAAGTGCTCGATGGATTGGCTGCGAACCCGGAAGGCGACTCCGCCGTGGAGGCCGATGTTGCTGCGAGGGTGAAGAATTTGTGTCAAAAATTTCCGATCTATACAGGCTTGATGTCCTGATCGGACAGGTGGGGCGAAGGCCGAATTTTGAAGAAGATATAAAGAGGGAGAAGTGAGCGATGCGGTGCCCATTTTGCGTCCATAACGACACGCAGGTTAAGGATTCGCGCCCGACGGAGGACAATTCGGCTATTCGACGGCGCCGATATTGCCCGAATTGCGGCGCCCGCTTCACCACGTTCGAGCGCGTTCAGCTTCGCGAACTGATGGTGTTGAAGCGTACCGGTCAGCGCGAGCCGTTCGACCGTGAGAAGCTGTTGCGTTCAATGCGCATCGCGCTGCGCAAGCGACCGGTCGAGGAAGATCGCGTTGATCGCGTGGTCAACGGGATCGTGCGTCGGCTGGAAAGTTCCGGTGAAAGCGAGATCAAGGTCGATAACATCGGAGAACTTATCATGGAGGCGCTGGCCACGCTGGATCAGGTCGCCTATGTGCGTTTCGCCTCGGTGTATCGAAACTTCCGAGAAGCGAAGGACTTCGAGGATTTCATCACCGGCGAACTTTCCGAGGACGACGACTGACGCCATGAATTGAAAACTGTTTCGTGACCACGAACCAACCACAGACGGATCAGGAACACATGCGCGCGGCGCTGGCGTTGGCGCGGCGCGGACTAGGCCAAGTTTGGCCGAATCCGGCGGTTGGTTCCATCATCGTTCACGACGGAACCGTTGTCGGGCGCGGATGGACGCAACCGGGCGGGCGGCCCCATGCGGAAACCGAAGCCTTGCGCGCGGCGGGTGCATTGTCAAAGGGCGCGACCGCATACGTAACGCTGGAGCCATGCAGCCACCATGGTCAAACACTCCCTTGCACGGAGTCCCTGATCGCCGCGTCGGTGGCCCGCGTCGTCACCGCTGTCGAGGACCCGGACGAACGGGTCGCGGGACAGGGTCACGCGCAATTGAGGCAGGCGGGAATTCTGGTGGAAACTGGCGTCTGCGAAGTGGCGGCGCGCCGGTTGAACG
>JABJJH010000139.1 GCA_018660965.1 Rhodospirillaceae bacterium
CATTCCCGAGGAATACGGCGGTGCGGGCCTTTGCCCGGAAGATTTATGCGTTCTCGCCGAGGAATTGGGACGGTCCCTGGCCCCCACGCCCTTTGCGTCTTCGGTGTATTTGGCGACGGAAGCGATTTTGATGGCCGGGAGCGAAGAGCAAAAGCAGAAATATCTGCCCGATTTGGCGATGGGGGAGACCATCGGTTGTTTCGCCTTGGCCGAAGGCGTCGGCGTTCCAACACCCAAGACCATATCCGTGACGGCGTCGAATTCAGCCTTGAGTGGCGTCAAGGAACCGGTCGCTGATGGCGACGTGGCTAATTTCGCCATTGTATTGGCGCGC
This sequence comes from Rhodospirillaceae bacterium, assembly GCA_018660965.1. Classification (GTDB taxonomy): domain Bacteria; phylum Pseudomonadota; class Alphaproteobacteria; order UBA8366; genus JABJJH01. The sequence goes on from JABJJH010000139.1 coordinate 335, forward strand.
ACAGGCGATGCGGATGAACGGGGAATGTCGCTATTCGTGGTGGATTTGAACGACGTTGAGCGGGAACCGGTCGAGACAATCGACCCGACGCGGTCCCATGCGCGGATTACGTTTAATGGCGCGCAAGGCGAATTGCTCGGCGGCGAAGGCGAAGGCTGGGACCTGGCGCAGAAAATCATCGACCGGGCGGCGGTCTATTTTGCGTTTGAACAGGTTGGCGGGGCGCAGGCCAGTTTGGACATGGCGGTCGATTACGCCAAGAACCGCTTCGCGTTCGGTCGTCCCATCGGGTCTTATCAGGCGATCAAGCACAAGCTTGCGGACATGTATATCGCGACGGAACTGGCGCGCTCCAACGCCTATTACGGCGCCTGGGCGATCACGACGGACGCGCCGGATTTATCCGTCGCGGCGGCGGCGGCGCGGGTCGCGGCCAGCGAGGCGTTTAATCATTCCGCGCGCGAGAATATCCAAACCCATGGCGGCATGGGGTTCACCTGGGAATTCGACTGTCACATGTATTACCGTAGGGCGAAATTGTTGTCGCTTGCGCTGGGCGGCGAAAGGCGCTGGAAAGACCGTCTCATCAGCCAGCTCGAAGCGCGCAACGCGGCTTGATAAGGAGGCGGTCTCATGGATTTCAACGATACGCCCGCCGAAGCTGAATTTCGCGCCGAAGCGCGGGATTGGCTGGCCAGTCAGGCGCCGAAGCGTGAACCGGGCCAAAGCTATGAAGTTCGCCGGGGCGACGATGCGCTCGTTCCCCACGCCAAGGAATGGCAGGCGAAAAAATTCGAGGCCGGGTTTGCCGGAATCAATTTGCCAAAGGAATATGGCGGACGCGGCGCGACCCGGATTGAACAGATCATCTTCGGTCAGGAAGAAGCGACCTTTGTTACGCCGCCGACGATATTCGGCATCAGTCATGGCATGGTGGTGCCGACCTTGCTGGCCTATGCGACGGAAGAACAGAAACAGAAATTCGTACCCGCGACGCTGAAAGGCGACGAAGTCTGGTGCCAGTTGTTTTCCGAACCGGGCGGCGGGTCCGATCTTGCCGGATTACGCACGCGCTCGGAACGTGACGGCGATGAGTGGACGATAAACGGTCAAAAAATCTGGACGTCCGGCGCGCATTACGCCGACCGGGGCGTGTTGGTGACGCGCAGTGATGCGGGTGTCGAAAAGCATAAGGGGTTGACCTACTTCTTCCTGGACATGAAATCGCCCGGCATCGATATCCGACCGATCAAACAGATTTCTGGGGCGTCGAATTTCAACGAGGTTTTCTTCGCCGATGTGCGCATTCCCGATAGCCAGCGTCTGGGCAAGGAAGGCGAAGGCTGGCGGGTCGCCTTGACGACCTTGATGAACGAACGGGTTGAAACCGGTGTTCGCCCCGCGCCGGACTTTGACGATATTTTCGCGCTGGCCCGAAATCTGCCCATTGAGGACGGACCGGCAATTGCCGACGAGGCCATTCGCGAGCAACTGGCGGATTGGTACATTCAAACCCAGGGCGTCAAGTTGACGCGATTGCGGACCATGACGGCCCTGTCGCGCGGGCAACAACCCGGTCCCGAAAATTCCATCGCCAAGGTCGTGACCAGTTCGAAGCGGCAAAGGATTGCGCATTTCGGTATGGATTTGATGGATATGGGGGGGATGATGCGCAATCGCGATGCGACGCCCATGCAGGCGCTGTTTCAGGACGCGATGCTGGATTCGCCCGGCAATCGGATTGCGGCGGGCACGGATGAAATTCTACGCAATGTCATCGGCGAACGAGTGCTGGGACTCCCACGCGAAATTCGCGTCGATAAGGACAAGCCGTTTAGTGATCTGGCGGCATTGGAGAAGTAACCATGGATTTCAACGATACGCCGGAAGACGCAGAATTTCGTGCTGAGGTTCGGGACTGGTTGAGCGCGAACGCGGAAAAGCGCGGACCGGGTCAAATTTACAAAGCGAAATACGGCGAGGCGGCGTTGATCCCGCTGTCCCAGGAATGGCAGCAGAAAAAATTCGCGGCGGGGTTCGCCGGCATTACGACGCCAAGCGAATATGGCGGGCGCGGCGGTACGGCGTTTCAACAGGCGATCTACGATCAGGAGGAAGTGAATTTTCTTGTGCCCCGGCATATCGGGTCCGGGTTGCCGCTGGTGATCCCGACCTTGCAGGTTTACGGCAGTGAAGAGATTAAACAGCGGTTCATTCCAAGGATTCTGCGCAGCGATGATTTGTGGTGCCAGTTGTTTTCGGAACCGTCGGCGGGGTCGGACCTGGCCGGGTTGCGCACCCGGTCCGAACGC
>JABJJH010000206.1 GCA_018660965.1 Rhodospirillaceae bacterium
AACCTGTTATTCGATTTTGCGAACGGGCGGGCGGGTGATCGCGGCGGGCATTCCGCCGGTCACGGAAACATTTGCGTTCAAACCAGCCCAGCTTGTCGGTGAGGAACGGGGCATCGTTGGCAGTTCAATGGGAAGCTGCGTGCCCGTGCGCGATATTCCACGCTACATCAGTTTGTATCAACAGGGCCGCTTGCCCGTGGATAAATTAATCGACGCCCGGGTGGGTTTCGATCAAATCAACGAAGGTTTCGACCGCTTGAGCAGCGGCGCGGTCGTCCGGCAAATTCTTGTCCCTTAATAAAAATTGCTGATTGAAAGAAAGATACGTCATGAACTTTAGCTTTTCGGAAGAACAACAGGAATTCCGGTTGATCTTGCGCCGGTTTCTGGAAGACAAGTCGCCGACGACGGAGGTTCGCCGTCTCATGGAAACCGATGAGGGGTGCGATCCGGATGTCTGGCGCCAGGTGTGTCAGGACCTTGGTTTGACAGGTGTCCATATCCCTGAGGAATATGGTGGACAGGGCTTTGGCTTTGTTGAGCTGGGCATTGTGTTGGAGGAAATGGGCCGTGCGTTGCTGTGCGCGCCGTATTTCGCATCGACCGTGTTGGCTGCGACCACGATCTTGAACGCGGGCACTGAAGAAGACAAAAAGACGTATCTACCGCCTATCGCGGCGGGAGATGTCATCGCGACGCTCGCCTTTACCGAAGACAATGGCCAGTGGGATAGCGCCGGTGTTGAAATGACGGCGACGCCGTCGGGCGACGGTTACGCGTTAAATGGATCCAAAAGCTTCGTGCTGGATGGCGCCAGCGCGAGCCAGATCGTCGTTCTGGCCCGAAGTCCCGGTTCAACCGGCGATGAAGGTCTTTCGTTGTTCCTGGTGTCGGGCGATGCGGGTGGTCTGAACCGGCGTCAATTAAAGACGGTCGACGAGACCCGTAAACTGGCGCGGCTCGAATTCAAGAATGTATCCGCCGTGTTGTTGGGCGAGGAAGGCGCCGCCGCCGCGCCAATCGCAAAGACGCTGGATCAGGCGGCGGTCTGCCTGGCCAATGAAATGGTTGGCGGCGCCGACAAGTTGCGTGAATCGGCGGTGGAGTATTCCCTGTTGCGGGTGCAGTTCGGTCGCGCGATCGGGTCATTTCAGGCGATCAAGCACAAATCGGCCGATATGCTTCTGGACGTCGAGTCGGCGAAATCAGCGGCTTATTACGCCGCCGAAGCGCTCGACGATGGCGCTGAGGATTGGCCCGCGATAGCGTCTCTAGCGAAAGCGTGCGCTTCCGACACCTATATGCAGACCGCGATTCTAACGACGCAGATGCATGGCGGCATCGGCTTTACCTGGGATAACGATACACATTTGTGGTTCAAGCGCGCGAAAAGTTCCGAGGTGTTTCTCGGCGATTCAGCGCATCATCGTGAGTTGATGATGCAGCGTTGGCAGGATTGAGGGGAAGGACAAAACGATGAGTGACTCTACGGAAGAAGAAATTCGCTCGGAAGTGCGCGCCTGGCTCGAAGCGAACTGGGACCCCGACCTCAGCCTCGTTGAATGGCGAATGAAATTGGCCGATTCAGGCTGGGGCGTCCCGACATGGCCAGCCGAATGGTACGGCAAGGGTTTGTCGGATGCGATGGGCCGCATGATAGATGATGAGTTTGAGCGGATCGGCGCCGTCACCGTCGCGCGAACCGGCATCCGGAACCTCGCTGCGGCGACCTTGCTGGCGCACGGTACGCAAATGCAGAAGGAAAAATTTCTACTGCGCATTCTGACCGGCGAAGACACCTGGTGTCAGCTTTTCAGCGAACCCGGCAGCGGCTCGGACTTGGCGGGCGCGACGACGCGCGCCGACATGAAAGGCAACAAGTGGATCATCAACGGACAGAAGGTCTGGACGACCAGCGCGCACCACGCGCAATACGGCTTGCTGCTGGCGCGGACCGACTGGGAAGTTCCCAAGCACAAAGGTTTGAGCTATTTCGTTCTTGATATCGAACAACCCGGAGTCACCGTCCAACCGTTGCGTCAAATGAACGGTCACGCGTCGTTCAATCAGGTGTTCTTTACCGATGCGGTCATCGAGCCTGAATTTCAGGTCAGCGAGTTGGGCGATGGCTGGAAAGTCGCCACGACGACGCTGATGAACGAACGCCGGGGCGCGGATGGGTTGCGGAAATACGCCAAGGCGACAGAACGTCCGGGGCGGGCCTACAAGGAAGAAGCTGAAGAGATCGCCCATCAGTTGGAGCCATACAAGTGGTATCCGCAACGCGCGGGCCGCGTCGATCTGGTGATGCAGCGGGCGCGGGATACCGGGAAGATAAACGACCCGGCGGTTCGTCAGGAAATTGCCCAGTTGCTGATTTTATCGAAAACGACGGAATGGACCGCGCGTCGGGCGCGCGCCGCGCAGGAACAGGGCGGGCCGCCGGGACCGGAAGGGTCCCTGGGCAAACTGTCGGCCAGCAACGTGGCGCGCAAGGCGGCGCTGGTGCATACGATGCTGTCCGGCGCCGACGCCATGTTGACCGGCGCGGACAGTCCCATGGACGGCGTCATCGCGGAAATTCTGGTGTCGACGCCGGCGACCTCGATTGCCGGGGGCACCGACGAAATTCAACGCAACATCATTTCCGAACGGGTGTTGAAATTGCCAAAGGAAACCCGGTTCGATACCGACCGTCCTTTCCGTGAGGTGCCGCGAAATATCGTCGAATGACCCTAGGCTGATGGGGCGTCCATAATGCGGGTGCATTTGCAGTTGCTGTTGGGGCGCGGTTTGGTCGCGACGTCCTTTCCCGTTGGCGCGGCCATAACGCATGGGCTGGCACCGGAACTCCTGATGCTCGTGCGATTTGCGCTCGCGACGTTGCTGTTTGCGCCGTATATCGCATGGCGTCACGGTCTCGCCATACCATCGGCCAAGGCGCTCGTCGGCTATGCGGTGATTAGCGCCTGCGTCGTCACCTTTTTTTGGTGCATGTTTGAAGCCTTGCGGTTTACACCGGCGCTGAATGCGGCGGCGCTTTATACGGTGCTGCCGGGCATCGCGGCCTTCTATGCGGCGATACTGGTCAAGGAACGTCTCGGTCGAAACCGGTTCTTCGCAATGGTGTTTGGGGCGTTCGGCGCG
>JABJJH010000138.1 GCA_018660965.1 Rhodospirillaceae bacterium
ATATCGCGCGTGCGATCCGGGCAGTGTCGGCGGCGCGCGGGCAAAGCCCGAAGGATTTCGATCTGTTCGCCTATGGCGGCGCCGGGCCATTGCTCGCCACCGACGTCAACGACGAAGTCGGCTGCCGCCGGATCATTGCGCCCGTTGAACCCGGCGCCATGTGCGCGCGCGGCATTCTCATGTCCGATTTGTCGTTTGATTTCGTCGCCACCGAACTCTACCCCGCCATTGAGGCGGGGTGGACCAAGACGGCGGCGGTGTTCGCCGGGCTGGAATCCCAGGCCCGCGATTGGTTGAACCGGGAAAGCATCGCCGAAAACCGGCAACGCTTCCAACGCTTCATAGAAGCCCGCTACAAAGGGCAAAGTTTTGAAATCCCCGTGGAAATCGCCGCGAACGCGCCTCTGGAAGACTTCATGACAGCGTTCGCCGCGGTGCATGAACGGCAATACGGTTACGATATTCCGGGCCGGGGCGTGGAGATCGTCAATTGCCGCCTGTCCGCCATCGGCGAAATTCCGAAAGCGCCGATGCGTGAATTGAGCGCAACGACGATCGCCCCCGCGCCGCCGACCCGCAGAGACGTGTATTTTGGCGAATGGAACAGCGCCGCAATCCATCAACGTTCAAACCTCGCGCCGGGCGCAGTGGTCGAGGGACCGGCGATTATCGAGGAAATGAGTTCCACGACGGTTCTGCCGCCGGGGTGGATCGCCAACATCGACGCTTTTGGAAACCTGATACTCGAAGCCGCACGGGGACGCTGATGATGCCCAATTCCCATAGAGCCGAACCTCAACTGGCCGACCCGATCCATCTGGAAGTGTTCTCCAACCGCATCGTCGGGATTATCGAGGAAATGGGCGCGCGGTTGGTGCGCGCCGCCTTTTCCGCCAACATCAAGGAACGCCGCGACTGTTCCGTTGCGTTGTTCGATGCGCGCGGTCGTTTGGTGGCCCAGGCCGCCCATATCCCCATGCATCTGGGATCGTTACTGGGCGGGGTCGAAGCGACCATCGCCGCCCATGATCCCGAAGACATGCGCCCCGGCGACGCGTTCGTGTGCAACGACGCCTATCTGGCGGGCGGCACCCATCTGCCCGATATTTCCGTCGTCACGCCAATCTTCCAACCGGGCCGGGAAGCGGATGGCCCCCGTTTCTTCGCCGCCAATCTGGGACACCACGCCGATGTCGGCGGCGCGGTGCCCGGTTCCATCAGTCCCGACGCCGCCAGTATCTTCGAAGAGGGCGTTCGCATACCGCCAACGAAACTGGTCACGGGCGGGGTGATCGAAGAAGGCGTGCTGAATTTGATTGCGCACAACACCCGCGAACCGCAAAGCCGCGTGCTGGACCTGAAGGGGCAAATCGCCACCAACGAAGTCGGCGTCGCGCAAATACGCGACCTGATCGACCGCATGGGCGCGGCGGAAGTGGACCAGGCGGTGGCCGATTTGCTGGCCTACACCGCGCGCCGTCTGCGCAATAAAATTGCCGCCTTGCCGGACGGCGCGTACAGCTTCACGAACCACATGGACAATGATGGCGTCGCCGGGGACAAGGTGCCCATTTGCGCGACCATCACCGTGGCGGGCGACCACGCGCGGTTTGATTTCACCGGCACCGGGCCGCAATCGCGCGGTGGCTTCAACGTCATGCCCAGCGGCGTCATGGCGACGGTCGCCTATACCATCAAGGCGCTGCTTGATCCGGATTTACCACCCAACAGCGGCTTGTTCGACGCCATCGAATTGGTGGTGCCGAAAGGCACGATTCTAAACCCCAACTACCCGGCCGCTGTCGGGGCGCGCACCACGACATGCCAGAAACTGGCCGGGGCCATTTTCGGCGCGTTTGCGGAAATCCTGCCGGACGACAAAATCATGGCGTCCAGCCACGATGTCCTGGCCGCCATGGTGATGTCGGGGCCTTTAAGCCGGGATGGGGGCGATGGCGCTTATGTGTATCTGGAAACCATTGGCGGCGGCAACGGCGCGCGCGCGGCGGCGGACGGCATGGACGGTGCCCATGCGCACATCACCAACTCGCTGAACATGCCGATTGAAGCGGTGGAAAACGAATACCCGCTCCTGGTCGAGGAATATACGCTGATCCCCGATTCCGGCGGCGCCGGTCAGTATCGCGGCGGCATGGGCATCGCCCGGTCGATCCGCGCCATTGAGCCGGGCACGACGTTTTCGGCGCGCGCCGACAGTTTCATCACCGCCGCCGCCGGGGCGTCGGGGGGCGCGGAAGGTAGCCATTGCCAGGTTATCAGGAACGAAAAATCCAGGACGCCGGAAATTCTCGACCCCAAACAACGCCTTTTGGCGATTGAGCCGGGGGAAACCATCCGCATGGAAACGCCGGGTGGTGGCGGGTTTGGATCCCCTGAAAACCGTGACGTGGGTGATCTGGCGCGCGACCTCGCCGATGGCAAGGTTAGCGAATCCGCCGCACGGCGTGATTACGGACCCGAACGGACGACGGCGGCGCTGGCCAGCGCAAAGCCGTAACGGTGAACGCTTTCTGGCGCTGAATTAAGCCAGGTTACCCATGCCGGTCCAAAATGTGGTATTCTTCATGTCATGTGGACCGATGTCGTTGATCTAAACGAATTCTACCGGAACCCGCTTGGCCGGACGGCCCGGCGCATGATCGGCCCGCGCATTCGGGCGCTATGGCCGAACGTGCGCGGGATGAGCGTCCTCGGCCTCGGATATGCGGCGCCGTATTTGACGCCGTTTCGGGGTGAAGCCGCGCGTACTCTTGCGGTGATGCCGGCCCATCAAGGCGCCATGCCATGGCCAAGGGACGAACCGGGGCTGGTCTGCTTGACCGATGAGGTCGAATTGCCGTTCGAGGATTTGTCCATCGACCGCCTGTTGCTGGTCCATGCGGTGGAGTGCAGCGAACAGCTACGCGCCATGATGCGCGAAGCCTGGCGCGTTTTGTCCGCGAGTGGCCGAATGATCGTCGTCGTGCCCAACCGGCGCGGCATTTGGGCGCGGGTTGAAGGCACGCCGTTTGGGCATGGACATCCGTTTTCGAAAGGACAATTGCGCCGCTTGTTGCAGGATTGCCTGTTCACGCCCCTGGAAATGGCCAACGCCTTGTATGTCCCGCCAATACAACGGCGATTGTTGTTGGGGTCCGCCCCGGCCTTCGAACGCATTGGAGACAGGTTGTATCCGACCTTTTCCGGTGTTTTAATCGTTGAGTCGAGCAAACAAATTTACGCCGCCACACCCGTCGCCGCACGGACGCGCCGACGGCGTCTGGTGGCGTTGCCGGGCGGCGCCGCATCGGCGCGCGCCGCCGAACGGGGAACCGAAGAACACTTTTAAAATTCAGCGACGAGGGAGAAAATCACATGTCACACGCCATCGACGATACGGTTGAACATGCGGACGTCACGCGCCTGCTGGCCGAAAATAGCAGCGGCCTGAATTTTGACAAACTGCCGGACGACGTCGTTTTCGTCGCCAAGCAGTGCATTCTCGACTGGTTGGGCGTCACCATCGCCGGATCGTCCGACCCCCTGGTGCAAATCCTGCGCGACAGCGCCCGCGCCGACGGCGGCGATCCGCACGCGACGTTGATTGGCGTCGCCGACAGGGGCTCGGTCCGTCAGGCGGCCCTGATCAACGGCTCGGCGGGCCATGCGTTGGATTATGACGATGTGTTGCGGCCCTTGGGCGGACACCCCACGGCGCCGATCATGCCCGCTGTTCTCGCGTTGGCGGAACGGCACGGGCTGGACGGCGCGGCGCTGTTGACCGCATTCGTCGCGGGATTGGAAACCGAAGCGCGCGTCGGCTTGTTCATGGGCGACAGTCATTATGCGGCCGGGTGGCACGCCACCGCCACGGTGGGCACGTTCGGCGCGGCGGCGGGCAGCGCCCGTTCGATGGGGCTGAACGCCGAACAAACCGCGACGGCGCTGGGCATCGCGGCGACGCAAGCCGCCGGCCTGAAGTCGATGTTCGGGACCATGTGCAAACCGTTGCACGCGGGCAAGGCGGCGGAAAATGGCTTGTTGGCGGCGGATCTCGCATCGCGCGGGTTCACCAGCCGCAGCGACGCGCTGGAATGCTTCCAGGGGTTTGGCTATACGCAATCCGACACGGTGTCGCCAACGGCGGCGCTGGAAGATTTGGGGTCGTTGTTTTATGCGCCGCGCACGCAGTTCAAATACCACGCTGCGTGTTATGGCACCCATTCCCCCATTGAGGCGGCCCGCAAGGCCCGTCTGAACCCGGGATTCAATCGCGATGATGTGGCGAAGATCGAATTGAAAGTGCATCCTCGCTGTTTGAGCGTCTGCAATATTCAGGAACCGGAAACCGGGTTGGAGGTTAAATTCAGCCTACGTCACACCGCCGCGCTGTCCCTGTCGGATGCGCCGACGGGCGACTTGCATTTGTATTCGGTGGAAACCGCGACCGACCCGGACTATGTGGCGCTGCGCCAAAAAGTGGCGGTGTCCGGCGATGCGGACCTTAACCGCAACGGATCGGAAATCATCGTGCATCAAACGGATGGAACGGTGATCCGGGAAGTCGCCGACTTGACCGTGCCGTCGCCAGATTTCAACGATACCTGGAACCGCTTGCAGGAAAAATTCAGCGCTATCGTCGCCCCCGTGGTTGGCGACGCCAACGCCGAAACCGTGTTACGCATGGTGAGCGATCTGGAAAATCAGGACGATTTGTCGGCCTTGATGAAGGCGTGTGTTCCCTCATGACCCGTCCGTCCCGTGCGCCGTTAACCGGACCCGAGGCGTGGCGTGGCGCCGATATGGTTCATTCCGACGCGTGGCGTTATCCGTTGAGCGAGACCGCGATTGTAGAAATCGACGCGGCGCTGGCGCATGTGAAATCGGCAGGATGGGACTGGAGCGATTTGACCCGGGACCGCTTCCCCCTTGAGTCGTTCGGCGAAGAACTGGCGTCGGTGGCGGACGAGTTGGAAAGCGGTTGCGGCGTGGTCAAGCTGACCGGGTTGCCTGTATCGCGTTATTCGGAAGACGAACGGCGCGCCCTGTTCTTCGGCATCGGATCGCATCTTGGCACGCCGGTGGGGCAAAACGGTCAGCGGGGATTGATGCGCGACATCCGCGACAATTCCAAAAACGGCGGCAAGCGCGTCGATTCCACCGACGGTTTGCGCTGGCACACTGACCGCGCGGACGTTGTTGGCCTGTTATGCGTGCGCCGCGCCAGCAGCGGTGGAATCAGCCGTCTGGTCAGCGCCCCGGCAATTCACAACGCCATGCTGGAACAACGTCCGGATCTGGTCGATGTTTTGTTCGATGATTTTCACCGCTATTCACCCGGCGATGAAGTGGGCGTGGAAGCGGGCAGTTACGTTCTGCCCGTGTTCGGTCTACGCGATGGCTATTTCACCAGCCACTTTTCCCGCACCTATATCGAACAGGCGCAAACCGTACCGGGTGTTCCGCCGTTGACCGCGGCGCAAAACGAAGCGGTTGAAATGTTATGCGTTCTCGGCGACGAACTGGGGTTCGAAATGCCGATAGAACCGGGCGACATGCAGTTCCTGAATAATCACGTCACCTATCATGGTCGCACCCCGTTCAAGGACGACGCATCCCAGGGCGAGGACCGGCTGCTGCACCGGATTTGGCTGTCGATGCCGAACAGCCGTCCGCTGCCGGAAAGCCATGCGGTGTTATGGGGCGCGGTGGACGCCGGGGCCTTGCGCGGCGGCGCGGGGGCTTAAGGCGCGGGGGCTTAACACCCCTCGCGGGTTTCCAGACTTTCAACGTCGGGGCTGTCGATGACGGTGCTTGCGATATGGAACGAAAAGCCCTGTCGGCCCAGCGCCGCCAGGTCACGGTCGCGATTTCCCGCCCGGTCTGTCCGCCGCCATGGTCCCAATCGGCGTCGCCGCGCATAGTTACACGCCGCCAACATGTCGGCGTTGTCCGGCGCGTCATCCGAACCTTCCCCCAGACTTTCCCTCAGGGCTTCAAGGGCGCCGTCAATATCCGCCGCCGCGACGCCCTTGGCGCTTAATCGATGGCGAACGCCTTTCGCGGACACGCCGCGTCGATGCAGCGTCTGGGCCTGCGCCCTGGCGTAAACTGCGTCGTCCAGCACCCCGGCGCTTTCGAAGCGCGCGAGGAGCGTATCAATCCATGCTTCCGCCTCCGGCGCGGCGGCGGGATCCTCCAACCGCGCCTTCACCACGCGGCGTATCAAGACCCGGCGCAAATTGGCGGACGCGGTGGCGTAGCGTTCAAGATAGTGCAGCGCAATGTTGCGCAAGCGGGATTCCGTAATCGGCTTGGGCGCGCTTTTCCGGGCCCGGGCGCGCTTCGAATCGTTGTTACGTGTGTTCATAAATCGAATTTACGAAAAATTTGAAAAAATTGCATGCGTGTGACGCCCATCACTGCGACGGGGCGAGGTTTCAACGATAGTACAGCCATACCGACACGCAAGTAATTGCACATGTGGTGATCGGAATACCGATGGATCGACGCCGACCTGCCCCTCCCCATGGACGCGTCGGTTCACGGAACAGGCGGCGGTAATGCTCAGGCGTTACCGCCGTTCTGGTTCGTGCGACAGCGTTAGGCCAAACGCGCCTTCAGCCAATCCGTCGCGGCCAGGAATTCGACCCGTCCGCCTTCGCCCAAACCTCGCGCCCGTAGAAACCCGTGCAACATGCCCTTGGCGCAGCGGTAAACGACATCGACCCCGGCGGCTTTGAGCTTTTCGGCGTAGACCGCGCCATCGTCCCGGATGGGGTCGTGTTGGGCGGTGTGGATATACGCGGGCGGCAGCCCGGTGAAATCCGTTGCAATGACAGGGCGCGCATAAGGGTTCTGCAGGTCTTCGGGTCGTGGCATGTAGAGTTTGCGATAGGTCTGGGTCGCGGCTCTGGTCAGGCCCGGCGCGTTGGCGTTTTCTTCGTATGACCCGCCGGATTGTTCCAGCCCCGTCCCCGGATACAGCAGCGATTGCGCGATGATGGCGGGGCCGCCCTGATCGCGCGCCGCCAGGCAGACCGCCGCCGATAAATTACCGCCCGCGCTATCGCCGCAAACCGCGATTCGTTTGGGGTCAATTCCGAAGTCATCGGGCCGATTGGCGACGTATCCAACCACGCCAAGAACGTCATCGAACGCGGCGGGAAAGGGGTGTTCCGGGGCCAATCTGTAATCGACGCTCACCACGACCGCCGCCGTTTCCTGCGCCAGCCCCCAGGCGAAGTTATCGGAACTGTCGAGGTCGCCTTTCATGAAGCCGCCGCCGTGGGAATAAACGACGACCGGCGCTGTCGCCGCAGCGTTGGCGGGCCTGTAAACGCGCACATTCACCCCACCATGGTCGAGCGTCAGCACCCGGTCGTCCACCGCCATGTCTGCGGGGTGGGGCTTTGACAGCGCTTGGCTATACCGTGTCCAGGCGGCCCGCTGTTCATCGATCGTCGTTGCCGGGCCCGCCGTGGCGCGGGCGTCCAGCATCGCCTTCATATCCGGATGCAGCGCTTTGCCGCCGACGATTACCGCATCGTCCATGGTCTACCCCCTCTTGTTATTCGCCGCCGTCCTTGGCGACCGAGTCGAGTGTCGGCGTTTGATACCGGTCTGCCGGGTCCAGCCATCCCTTGAAGACGGGTTTGCGTTTTTCCGCGAACGCCTGACGTGATTCCATCAGGTCGGATTTATCGCCATGATCATGCAGCGCGGCGGCGAGGCGATTCAAATCCGGCGCCACCTGCGGGCGCATCTGGCGCATCATGTGGATGGTGTTGACGCGGGCCGCGGGCGGCAGGGTCAACATGTGTTCGGCCATCTCGAAGGCGGTTGGCAACAATTCATCTGGATCGACCAGCCGGTTGATAAAACCGACTTCGTGAAGGCGATCAGAGGTGAACCGAAATCCGAGCGCCATTTCCGTCGCGATCGGGTGCGGCACTCCGGCGACATGGCCGTGATTATAACCGCCCAGCAGCCATCGCTTGGCCTCGGACATTTCGAAAACCGCGCCGCGCACGGCGACCCGTAAATCGGTGCGCTCGACCAGCATGAACCCGCCGCCCATGGCGAATCCGTTGACCGCGCAAATAACCGGTTTTTCCAGGGTTCCATTCATGAACGGGTCTTCGCGCGGGGGGCTGTCCCCGCCCGGCGCGCCGCGCTCCAGCGATTCCTTCATGTCCTCGCCCGCGCAAAACGCGCGTCCCGCCCCGGTGAATACCGCGACCTCCAAATCCGAATTTTCCCGAAATTCGACAAAAGCGTCGCACATCTCCGCACGCAGTTGGGTTCCCAGGGCGTTCAAACGTTCCGGCCGATTCAATCGAATCAGCATGATTTGCCCTTGTTTTTCGGTTTCGACGACAGCCATCGTGACGTTCCCCTCTCATGAAATCGTGTTGCTCAACCTATATCTTATCGGACGACCCGCCGCAAAACAGCATCGTCAGATGAAACGGCGGTTCAAAACGGCAACCAGAATGGTCGCCGCGGCGCCAAGGGCGCAATATAATTCAAGCGAAGGTGAATACCCGACGGCGGCAATCAGCGGGCCCGCGCTCAACAAGCCGACCGGCACGCCCAGGACCGCGAAGGAACGAACGCCCATGACCCGTCCTCGAAAGCGGGTTTCCGCCCATCCAATCAACGCCACGCCCATGGCGATCATTGTGGTGCTGTGACAAACCCCGATCACCACCAGCAACCAGGCGCCAATCGACGGGTCCCGGATTTGCGCGAACACGGCCAGTAATCCGTACCAGACCAAAGCGGTTGCGAACATCAACAGCGACGGACGGCTGGTTCCGCCGATCCAGGCGAGAACAAGCGACCCGGTCAGCGCGCCGCTGGCGTATCCCGCGACCAACCGGCCTAGGCCATTCGCATCCATCAGGTAAATGTCCCTGGCGACGTACGCCATCAAACCAGTGGTCCACGGCACCGCCGTCAGGTTGAGCAGAAACGCCATCCAGAGGATCATCCGCACGTTCGGCGTCTTCCAGGCGTAGGCCAGGCCATCCATCAAATCGCGTCCGGGCGACGTGGGCGACTCACCTGCGCCATGATTTGGCCGGGTCTTGGACACGCCAAACGTCAAGGCGAAGCTGGCGAGATAAAATCCGGCGACGAAAACGTAGGTGACGCCAATACCAAGCGACGACAGCAACCCCGCCCCGGCCAAGGCTCCGGCGATCTTCGCTGAATCGCTGGTCGCGCGGGAAAATCCCAAGGCGTTCATCAGATTGGGACGGGGCATGGTGTCGCCAATCAACGAATTGCGCAAAACGATATCGGAAGGCCGCGCCAACCCCATCAGGAACACCAGAGCAAACACGTGATACGGCGTCAGGACGCCGGTCAGGCCAAAAATCATCATCGCGATCGCCAGAACCGCATAGGTCACCCGCATGGCGCAAAGCACCGCACGGCGTCCTTTCAAATCACCGGCCAACCCGAACAGGGGCGCGATCAATGTGCCCATATATTGCAAGGCGCCCAGCACCGCCAACATGGTGACCGATCCCGTTTCATCCAGCATGTACCAGCCGAGGATCA
>JABJJH010000475.1 GCA_018660965.1 Rhodospirillaceae bacterium
CTTGTTCAAGTCCATCAACAATCCTGTCGAGATATTTTGAGAGCTTTCTGGGATAGATCCTGTTTCAGCGGCTGTAGCGCGCTCTAAGCCCTTTAGGCGTGCGTATAGGCCAAGCAACTTTGTCCGGTCGTTTTCATGAATAGCCTCATCGTTCATCTATCATTCCCACCGCGCATATATTATTGCAACAATTAGACGCTCACATTGATGTTACACATTTCACTCTGTTGCCAAATTAACTGCATGAAAATAAACGATTATTTAGAGTGGTGGTGCACGCAGTCTTCTGCGAACTCGTCTCCGCCTTCATTCCCTGTTAAACAGGGTAAATACAGGAAATTTCTCCATATTTAGGCCCATTTCAGACCAATGATCACCGCTAATACACCGATATACCTAGGTTATTCAGGTAATTTTCCTAAATTATTTAACAGGTAAATTATTTAGAGGAACAGGGTATTTATTCTGTAGAACAGGGAATTATCTGGTGGATCAGGGAACCGTCCACCCGGTACGCTATACGTTCAAAGCGGGGTCGGAATTTACGTTTGGTGGGCGGAAACAAAACATACATCACCCCTGACAAATGGATGATCTCAGGCGACGTCATCAAATATCAGAATGGATTTTTCATCCTGGCACGTTACGAAACCCGCCTCGACATCTCAACCAAGATTCCCTTGATAAAGCCTCAAGCCTTGCTGCCGCCTCAAAATAAGCCGACCGCTTACGTTTTCACACAGTCTGGACCCATCTCGGACATCCGATAAAATACCACTGGAAGAAGCCAAAAGGGTTCTTGCTGACTTTACCCACTGGTCCCCGCCAGCCACGCGGCGCATTCACGCGGTCAAGCTATTGACCAAGGTTTTAACCGCCGGAATCGTCTCAAGAGATTCCAGCTCCACGATCGAGCGTTCCAGACCCTCGCCGTTCAACACGCGGGCCGCACAGCCACGATATTTGTCCACCAACTCGTCGCGGGTCATCGGGTTTCCGGGGCTGCCGCGCACCATATTCACCTGCCTGGTGAAGGTCTGACCGTCCTTCATCGTAATGGTGACCGGAGCCTTGCGTCGAGATGCCGCGTCGTGCGGCCATTCCGGATGCGCGTTGACCGCGACTTTCTCCAACGCGGCCCGCATTCGGGGCGCATTACAATAGGCATCCGCAAAACTGTCCAGATCCACGCGACGGTCCAACATCATCGCCGCCAGAACGTAGTCGATCGAGAATTTGCCACGGAATCCACCTTCGGGTTTGTGAAACCGCACGATATCGAGAAGGTCCGGATGGACATCCACCTCCAACTGTTCAACGTCGTCGATGTGAATATCGTGCTCAGTCACCAGCGCTTCTGCGGCGTCCAGCGCGCGCAAATTGCCGCCGCAACACGGGTAGCGCTTGATCGTCAGGCCGGGATCGACAATCGACCATTGCGTTCCCAACCCATCCGCCATCTTGTCGAGTGTGTAGTTCCCATCGCCATGGAACGCGGAATAGAAACCGTAGTCACCCTCAAGCCCTGCCGGATCGGCGACATAGTCCTTGCGTGCGAGCAGCACCGAGGTCACCCCGGCGCGGGCCGCGTTGCCTGCGTGAATACCCTTGCCCCAGGTGCCGAAATGTTGCGTCAATCCACCGGCATTGGCCGCTGCAAGACCGATGGCGACCCCCATTTGCCGGGGATTCAGCCCGGCGATGCTGCCTGCGGCCGCCGCCGCCGCCGAACACCCATAGAGCGAGGTGGGGTGAAACCCGCGCGCCCGGAAGACATGCTCGTGCTGACGTCCGGAAGACGACATCCGCTCGAACACCTCCAGACCGACACAAACTGCGGCAACCAGCTCGCCGCCGGTGGAGCCCGCTTCTTCCGCCATGGCGAGCGCAGCCGGCAGGATGCAGGCGGTCGGATGTGAAAAACCGGTGTCGTCGAAATCCAACAGATGGGCCAGGGAACCATTGGCCCAGGCGGCGGATACGACGCCCGTGCGCAAGGTGGTCCCAAGAACGCTCGCCGTTGGCTCGCCGCCCTGCTCGCGTGTAATGTCCACAACGATGCGCCCGGCGGGTTCCGAGGTGGCGGCGAGGGCCACGCCGGTGCAATCCAGTATGTGCCGTTTGGTTGCGGCAACCGCCTCGGCGGCGATGTCATCGAGACGCGTCTTGCTGGCGAACTCTGCAAGGACCGTGGTTGCTTTCATAGGTGTGTTCCGCTCCGTTGGCGATAGTTCCGATTAAGTCGTCTGGCTAACTGTGATGTCTCAAGAGGATGTTTATTCGATCCCACTTTGAAAAACTGATGGTTGTATAGACAAGTTTTAATAGAGGAGGACCCAATGAACGTGCACAAGAATACCTGCTTGACGCTTAAAGGTCGAGATCTGGTGATGGCGCTGTCAGACAAAATCGGCTTGAGGCGGGAAGGTGAGTTCCGTAGCCTCGACGGATGGAATTGGCGCCTACCGAAACTGGCGCTTCTGGCGTGGAGCAAACCCAATGGACAATGACATAATAACAAACCTTGAAACGCAGCGGGAGCGCGCCCGCGAAATGGGCGGCGCCGAAAACGTCAAAAAAGCCCATAACCGTGGAAAACTTACGGCGCGCGAACGCCTTGACCGTTTGTTGGATCCCGGTTCCTTTGTCGAAATTGGACTCTTGGCCCACAGCCAACAGAGTGAGCTGAAAAACCGCACCCCCGCTGACGGTATGTTGGCGGGGTCGGGTAAAATTGATGGCCGAATCGTATACGTCACCGCTGATGACGGCACGGTAATGGCGGGCACACGAGGCCGAGTCGCTGAAGTAAAGAACGCGCGGGTGCGCGGCCTTGCCTTGAAACATCACAAGCCTTTTATTGGCTTGATGGAAGCTGGCGCGGCGCGGGTGCAGGAAGCCTATGGCGCTACGGCGGCAGGCCTTGGTTATCGCTTCGGGGATCATTTCAAGATGTCAGGGCGCATACCACAAGTCGCCGCCGCACTTGGCCCTTGTTTCGGGGGGCCATCGTTTACAGCGGTTCAATCCGACTTCTCCCCCATTGTGAAGGGAACAGGATTTTTGGGTATGTCCGGCGCGCCCGTCGTCAAAGTTGGGATCGGCCTCGACGTCACAAACGAAGAAATTGGCGGCAGCGAGATGGCGGCGATTGAAACCGGGCAAGCAGACTTGTTGGCCGAGTCTGAGCTGGATTGTATGGACGCGATCAAAATATTTCTCTCCTATTTACCGTCGAGTTGCGCCGAAGCGCCGCCACGGGCGAAACCACAACCAGCAAAAATTGACAGCGCGGCGGGGCGCCTGGAAATAGAACAACTGGTTCCGGAAAACCATCGCCGCGCCTACGATATGCGCACATTGATCGGGCTTCTCGTTGATGGCGGCGACTATTTCGAAATGAAACGGGATTATGCGCGGAACTCAATGACTGCATTTGCCCGAATGGATGGATATCCGGTTGGGATTATCGCCAATCAACCGCTCCGCCACGCCGGTACAATTGACCACAAAGGCGTGGAAAAACTGCGCAAGTTCATCGACCTTTGTGACGCCTTCCACATTCCGATAATTTCTTTGATGGATTGTCCGGGCTTCCTGGTCGGACCAGAAATTGAACGACGCCGGATGGTGAGTCTTACCGGTCGATTGTTAAATTCGATCATCGGTGCGACGACGCCCAAAATTACAATTGTGCTGCGGAAAGCGATTGGCCTTGCGTATATCGCGCTTGGCGGTCGCGCCGTCGAACCGGATTTGCTGGTTGGTTGGCCGACCGCACGCTTTGATGTCATGGGCCCGGAAGCCGGGATCGAGTTAGTGCATGGCCGTGACATCGCCAAGGCGGACGACCCCGACGCGATGCGCAGCGGTATTCGAAAGAAAATCGAAGAAGAATCAAGCGCCTACGCTGCGGCGGGTCTAGGGTTGATCGACGACGTAATCGCCCCGGCGGAAACGCGCGA
>JABJJH010000136.1 GCA_018660965.1 Rhodospirillaceae bacterium
GGGCCGATGATGGGCTGGAAACGCGGCGACTTGATGGGCGCCGTGGCGCGGCTTAAATTCGCCTTCGTCTTCACCGTCGCGGTCGCGATCATCGCCGCCTACATCAGTTGGGGCCGATCCATTTTCGGTGTTCTTGGCTTGACCCTGGCCGGGTGGCTGGCGGGATGCGTCCTAGTGGAATTCAGCGCGCGCATCGGCCTGAACCGGCTTGGCGCGCAATTCAGCGGAGGCGACGTTCTGCGCCGCATGGTTGGTTTGCCGCGCGGCGCCTGGGGCATGACGATCGCGCATCTCGGCTTCGCAATCACCGTCGCGGGCGCATCCGGCGCATCGCTTTGGCAAGACGAGGTTATCCAGTACCTGCGCCCCGGCGAAACTCTCTCAATCGTCGAATACGACTTCACCCTGCGCAGCGTCGATACGGTTCAGGGCCCGAACTACACGGCGGAACGCGCCACATTCACGGTTCGCCGCGACGGCGTGGTGGTCACGACATTGGCGCCGGAACGCCGCCGCTACGTGGTCACCGGGACGGAAACGACCGAAGCGGCGCTGTACACCCAATGGTACGCCGATCTCTACGCGGTCATCGGACAAAGCGACGACAAGGGCGGCTGGACGGTCCGCCTGTACTTCAAGCCGTTGGTGCCGTGGCTTTGGGGCGGAACGCTGTTGATGGTGTTTGGCGGCTTTGTATCATTGAGCGACCGGCGCTTGCGCATTGGCGCGCCCACCGCGCGGCGCACGCCCTCAAACGCGGACCCCGCCGCGCAGCCAGCGGAATAATTCAGCCATGCCCCGCCTAACGTTCATCGCGCCGCTGATTTTGTTCGCCATCATCGCGGCCTATTTCGCCATCGGCTTGACGAAAAACGCGCGCATTCTCCCCTCCGCGTTGATCGACAAACCGGTTCCCACCTTCGACCTGCCGCCCTTGAAAGACGACAAACCGGGCGCCGCGACGGCGGATTTGCAAGGCGACGTCATGTTGGTGAACGTGTTCGCATCGTGGTGCGTGCCGTGCCGGGCCGAACATCCGCTGTTGATGCAGCTGGCGCGCGACAAGACCGCAACGATCATCGGCTTGAACTGGAAAGACAAAAAAGCGGACGCGCTCGCCTGGCTGGACGAATTGGGCGACCCTTATGCACGAATCGGCCATGATCCGTCGGGCCGGTCGGGTATCGAATGGGGCGTCTACGGCGTGCCGGAAACCTATATCATCGACCAAAGCGGACGCATCCGGTACAAGCATGTTGGACCGATGTTCCGTGAAGTCCTCACCGAAACAATCCTGCCCATGATCAAGGAATTGCGCGAATGATCGCCCGGCTGACGGCGCCGTTACTCCTGCTCGCCCTGATCTGGACCGGCGACAGTCACGCAGTGCAGCCGGATGAACGGCTGGCGGACCCGGTGCTGGAAGCCCGCGCGCGCGACCTGTCCAAGGGCATCCGCTGTCTGGTCTGCCAGAACCAGTCCATCGACGATTCGAACGCCGATCTTGCCCGCGATTTGCGCATTTTACTGCGCGAACGCCTGACCGCCGGGGATAGCGACAAACAGATACTGGACTTTCTGGTGGCCCGTTATGGCGATTTCGTCCTGCTGAAACCGCCCATGAAGGCGTCGACCTATGCGCTCTGGTTCGGGCCGCTGGCGGTCTTCATCGGCGCCGTCATCGGATTGGTCGTCTTTTTCCGCCGCCGTACCGCCCTGACCGCCGTCCAACCGGGCGCCGCGCCGCTGGATTCCGGAGAACGCGCCCGCCTCGCCGCCCTGCTGGACCCCGAAGCCATTGATGGTGAACCTGTGAATGCTGACAAAGACAGGGGCGGCGCATGACGGTCTGGATAATCGCTATTGCGATGACAGCGGCGACCCTGGCGGCGCTTCTCGTACCCCTGTTTCGCCAACGCGGCGCCACACCGGACGCCGCCGACTACGATGTCGAGGTTTACAAGGACCAGCTTGTCCAAACCAATGCGGATTACGACGCCGGGCTGTTGACCGCCGAACAGGCGACATCGGCCAAAACCGAAATTTCACGCCGCCTGCTCGACGCCGATGGGCGGCGCGGTCAGGAGCCGGGCGCGCAAGACCAGGCGAACCGGGCGCATCGACCCGGCTGGACCGTCGCCGCGCCAATGCTTGTGCTGGTGCCGGTGTTGGCGCTGGGATTTTATACGCTGCGCGGGTCACCGGGGATCCCCGGCCAGCCGTATGCGGAACGCGGAAACGAACGCGCCGCCGCCGGGGTTCAACGCGAAAACACCCTGAGCCTGGGAGCGGCGGCGGACAAGCTGGCCGCACGGCTGAAGAAAAACCCGAACAACCCCGATGGCTGGCGGTTGCTGGCGCGGACCTATATGAGCGTGCAACGCTTTGACGAGGCCGCGAAGAGCTACGCGCGCGCGCTCGGCCTGGATACCGGCAACACCGAATTACGCTCGGCGTATGGCGAGGCGTTGACCCTTGCTGCGGACGGCGCGGTGACGCCCGCGGCCCGCGCGGTGTTCGAGGAAGCCCTTCGTCAATCCGCGAAAGATCCGCGCGCCCGGTTTTATCTCGCGCTCGCCGCGTATCAAAGCGACGACAAACAACGCGCGCTGGATCAATGGGCGGCCCTGATGCGCGAATCGGCCGCCGACGCCCCATGGGTTCCTTCCGTGCGCCAACGCATCGCCGAAGCCGCGACTGCATTGGGTCAGGATGTCGCGGCGGCGACGCCGGCGACGCTACCGGCCCAAGGCCCCGCAACAGGCGCCGAAAGCGGTTCACCCGGCGGTCCCACATCCGAACAAATCGAAGCGGCGCAAAACATGTCGCCGGAAGACCGTCAGAACATGATCCGCGCCATGGTGGCGCGACTAGCCGAAAAACTGGCGGACAATCCGCGTGATTTCGACGGCTGGATGCGATTGATCCGGTCCTACGCCACGTTGGGGGAGGCCGCCAAGGCCAAAGCCGCCCTCGCCAAGGCGCAGGATATCTTCAAGAACGCGCCCTTCCCGAAACGAAAACTCGCCCAACTTGCCGGGGAATTGAAGCTGAACGGGTCGGACGGCGGCGCGGCGCCGGGACCGTCCCAGGAACAGGTCGCCGACGCCCAGGAGATGAGCCCGGAAGATCGCACCGCGATGATCGAATCCATGGTGGCGCGACTGGCGACGCGATTGGAGTCCGAGCCGGGCGATATCAACGGCTGGGTGCGGCTGGCGCGATCCTACACCGTGTTGAAAAAACCCGAAAAAGCGCGCGACGCCTTGGCGATGGCGATGAAATCGGCGCCGTCGAACACCGACATTCTGGTGCTTTTCGCGCGGGCGGCGCGCACCGCGAATGGCGGGCGGGACACGACGGAGTCGCTGGCGGCGCTGCGCAAGGCGTTGGTGCTGGCGCCGAATAACATTGAAGCGCTGTGGTTTGTCGGCGGAGCGGAAGCCGAAGCGGGCGACAAGGATGCGGCGCTGACCCTGTGGCGGCGCGCGTTACAGGCGCTACCGGAAAAATCACCGGAGCGCATGGCGTTGGAGAAGCGCATCAAGGCGCTGGAATCAGCGAAACCGTAAGCCCCAAATTACGCCAGGGCTTCCTTCAACGTGTTGATCCGAACCGGTTTTTGCAGCGTCGTCACGTCGGAAAGACCCCCGGCCGCGCTAAGCACTTCCGCCATTTTCGCATAAAGCGGGTTATAACCGGAAATAATCACGACTTTCGCCGTGGCGTTTTGCGTGGTCAACCACTTGATCAGTTCGACGCCGTCGATTTCCGGCATCACCATATCCAATACGATGACGTCCGGCGTAAAGTCGTTGTAGGAGTCCTTGAACTTCTTCGGATCGGATATTTTCAGCGTTTCATACCCGAGTTGTTCGCCGACAATACCCACGAATTCCGCAAAATCCGGCTCGTCGTCCACGATTAACAATCGTTTTTCCGTCATCGAAATCCCTCTTACCGGCGGGTTTACGGTCCGCCATGCTTCAAAACTCTAACTCACCCCATGATCAACCATCACACTAGTGCCCAATGGTTGATAATTTATGAAATTTTACGCGTTTACAGCCGCGAAACAACCGGTTCATAATCATACGAGGGAAGCAGCATCGTATGCGGGTCTGGCGGTTGCGCCTGGAGCCCGGATGCAGGGGACAATTATCTTTGGCCTTTCAAAGAGGCGAGGAGGTGTGTCCATGAATGTAAAATCAATTTTGAAATCGAAGGGAGCCACGGTCGAGACCATTCGGCCCGACGCAACCCTTGGCGCCGCGATTGACGCGCTGGCCCTGAAACGGATCGGTGTGCTGGTCGTCAGCGAGGACGGCGACGCAATTCTGGGTATCATTTCGGAACGCGATATCGTCACCGGTCTGGCGAAACATGGCGCCAGCCTGTTGGATATGCCGGTGGCGTCAATGATGACACAAGCCGTCAAGACGTGCGCGCCCACGGACCCGATCACCGACGTCATGGAAATAATGACCAATCAACGCATTCGCCATGTTCCCGTGTTGAACGCCGGGAAACTATCCGGAATTGTCAGTATCGGCGACGCCGTGAAACACCGGTTATGGGAACTGGAAACCGAAGCCGGCTATCTTCGCGACTATATTGCCCATTAGCGGGCGCCGGTTACGGTGAATTGGTCGGCAGGAAGATGAAATTGAAAACGTAGTCTTCCCGGCGTTCGGCGTCGCGGTGAAATCGAGATCCGTCGAACGCGTCCAGCGGTTGCAATACGCCGCGCCGAAGGAACAGACCGCGATAGCCGAGACGCAGGACAGCGTCCAGCGCATCCTCAATAGGGATGTTGGTGTGCGCTTCCTCCATCTCGATCAACAAATTGGGCCGGTCGCGGGCGATGCACGCCGCCGCCCCCTCCAACACTTCCTGTTCGAATCCCTCGACATCGATCTTGATGAAGCCGACATCGCGCAAGCCAAGATCATCCAGGCGCCGCGTCTCGACCTCGACGCCGACATGCTCGCCCGACACTTTCACCGCGCTCAGGCTGCCCCCCTGGTTCGAAAATCCGCCGCGCCGGTGGCGGGGCACGCGAAAAACCGCCGTCCCCGTCTCGTTCGAAAGCGCAATGGGCGACGTCTCGATATTGCCGGCTTCGATCCGTTTCAAAATCGGATAAATTTTCGGATTCGGTTCGAAGGCGTGAACCCGGCTGGAATGTTTACGCAAGGCCCACGCATAAACCCCCTTATGCGCGCCGACATCCACGCTAACGCGGGCCGGGTCGGAAAGGAACGGCAATAACCGTATCTCGCGTTCGCCGCGCCGCCACTCCTTCGCAACCCGGTAACGAATGTACATCGAGGCCGGGACAAGCGCGTATTTCAATCGCTCTTCCCATGTATAAGGCGGCTTCCACCCGTCGGTCTTTTTATGATCCATGACGCCTCCCGCGCTGCAATCAGGTGCACCAATTGCATTGCGCGCGTCAACGAGAATATTAAGCCCGCATTTCCCAAGTAAAAGGGAGAAGTCACTCCTCTGACGACAATTAATGTGTTATATTGCAGCATGTTAAGTGGGCTTAAGGCGGCGGATCATGGATCACCCAAAGGGTGCAAGCGAAA
>JABJJH010000186.1 GCA_018660965.1 Rhodospirillaceae bacterium
AGCCGCGCACCATCCGTTTCGCTTGCACCCTTTGGGTGATCCAT
This sequence comes from Rhodospirillaceae bacterium, assembly GCA_018660965.1. Lineage (GTDB taxonomy): Bacteria > Pseudomonadota > Alphaproteobacteria > UBA8366 > JABJJH01. The sequence continues at coordinate 45 of JABJJH010000186.1, forward strand.
GATCCGCCGCCTTAAGCCCACTTAACATGCTGCAATATAACACATTAATTGTCGTCAGAGGAGTGACTTCTCCCTTTTACTTGGGAAATGCGGGTTAGAAGCTCCAAGCCCGTCATGGGCTCCATATTCCAGTCCGAAATGACCAGATGTATATCTGACCCCTGCAACACCTTCAGCGCCGCAGCGCCGTCAGTGGCTTCCTCGACATTGTTGAACCCAAGTTGCTTCAACAAGTTTCGAATAATTCTCAGCATCGTCTTGTAATCATCGACGATAAGAATTGTCATATTTTTATCTACGGCCATTTTTGCCTCCAATTTCCTTAACTACGCGACGCCGGACCAACCCGAACACGACGAATAAACCACTCAAGCCGTTAAATCAGGGTTAACAAAATGGGAAAATTCAGAAATTCTCTGGCAAAAATCACGTCTTTGTCTTGAATGCTGCCGAAATTAGCGGGTTTACTTTGGGATTTCGGGAATTTTTCCCCGCTCGGCGAGTTCCCGAGTAAGGGTCCGGGCCCGCTTTGTGTCCATCGCCGCAACGATAGGGGCCAATTTTCGTTCCTTCATGTTTTGCATGACGTCGAGTAAAACCTGCAAATCCAGCTCATTAAAGATATTCGCCGCATCCTTGGGCTTCATATTCGAATAGATACCGACCAACCGACTAAGCCGTTTTTTCTCCGCCTCGTCCTTTTTGGCGAGCAGATCCAAAATCGACACTTTTATACGGTTTAATTCCGCCTGTTTTTCGACCAGGCGCTGTTCCGCCGCCTTTAGCAGCGCTTCGCGTTGATTCAATTGACGCGCGCGACGGTCGATAATTCTTCGACGGTCGCCTAGTTCCTGCAACAGGCGAATTTCCGAACTGCTTAAGTTTGAAATATCACGAATTTCAGACTCGTCAGTGTCGGTGGTCGCGACAGGCTTCATGCCTTCCGGCGCTGATTTTTTTTCAGAAGCGTCCAGTTTAGCGAGGGATTTGGTGGCGGGTTGTTCCTCCTTTTCCGTCGCTTTTTGCGCCAACGTCGGCTGAATACGCATAATCGTCGAATCGTCGCTCGTGGCGCCATTCCATATATCGCCCAGCTTCACGGTCAGCATGAGCGTCGCGAGAAATATCGTTATGGGCAACAGCCGAATGCGATTTATCACGACGCTACCTCATTCCCTGAAGCGCTCGAAGCAATTCTGTTTTGGATTTTTCCCGATCGTCCTGAGTCGATTCCTCGCCATCCGCCACCGGACGCGCAGCCGTTGTTTTCCGACCTGAATCCTGGGCATCCGCGGGCTGAGATTTATTTTCCCGAGAATCGCCAATCGCCACTTCAAGGCGGTCTGCGATTTCATTCGCCCTTTCGGTCATGAACGCCAAATCATCGCGCAACTCCTGAGCGCGCGTTACGTTTGTTTGTAGCGATGTCGCGGTATCGACCGCGCTCGACCTAAGACGTGCGACGCTGGCTTCCGCCTGGTTCGTGGATTCGGTGAAACTCGCGACAAGCTGTTCCAATTCGACCTTGTTCGCTTTCAACGCCGACAAACTACGATTCAAACGAATGGCGTAAAAAATCACCGTGGCGAGCAGCACCGCCACGACAGTATCGATCAAAAGGCCCAAATTACCGAAAATCATGGCGCCTACTCCAACAGCCTTTCATCCACCCGAACCGCGACGGCGCTGCCACGCCGCCCCATGGGGCCGCGAAACAGCGGCACCGTCCCACATCGCATTGTAACCGCACTTTCCGGGGTCGCCTGTAACATCAATTGCGTGCCAACCTTCCAGTCCATAACATCATTCAACGGGACAAAAACCTCATCGAGAACCGCCTCGACCTCGACTTCGGTAAACCATAGTTCGGTCGCAAGGTGATTCTCCCAGATTGAATCCCGGCCAAATTTTTCACCCATGAACATTTGCAGCAAAAGCTCGCGCACCGGCTCCAATGTCGCATAGGGCAGCATAAGCTCCAGACGTCCACCGCGATCTTCCATATCAATGCGCAATCGCGCGAGGATGGCCGCATTGGCGGGCCGGGCGATCGTCGCAAAGCGGGGATTGGTCTCCAACCGGTCAAAGCGAAAGGTGACGGAGCTCAACGGATCGAACGCCGTGGACAAATCAGCCAAGACGACACTGATCATACGTTGAACGAGTCCGCGCTCGATGGTCGTATACGGACGGCCCTCGATACGCATCGCCGCCGTACCGCGGCGACCGCCAAGCAACACGTCGACAATCGAATAGATCAACGAACTATCGACCGTTATTAACCCATAATTATCCCATTCCTCCGCCTTGAACACGGCGAGCATCGCCGGCAGGGGGATAGAGTTCAGATAATCGCCAAATCGAATCGAGGTTATATTGTCGAGGCTAACCTCGACATTGTCCGACGTAAAATTACGCAGTGACGTCGACATCATCCGCACGAGCCGGTCATAGACGACCTCCAGCATCGGCAAGCGTTCATACGACACCATACCGCTGTCGATGATAGCTTCGATGCCCGACTTGTCGCCGAGGCCGCCGCCGCCATCCTGGAAGCCGAGCAAACTGTCGATTTCGTCCTGATTTAGAACCCGTGCGGAGGCTCCATCTCCGCCGCCGTCACCTTCCTCGCCGCCGTCTTCTTCGCCGTCCTCGGCCATGGCGGCCCATTCAGCAGCCATGGCGTCATCATCGCCGTCATCGTCTTCATCGGCCATGGCGGCCCATTCGGCAGCCATTGCGTCGTCATCAATTTCCTCGTCGTCTTGATCTTCGCTCATGGACATTCACCTAGTGGAAGAAAGCCGTAACTTCATGCATCCCCGCAGACCTAATGGTTGCGGGCGGCTCCGTCGAAAACACGGCGCGCTCCCACGCCAACCGCTTCACCATTATCATAAGCAAATATTAAAGCAATTATTGTACCAAAATTTCACCAATCAATACATCCTTTACCTTTGCGGGACGCGCGGCGGCGTTCACCCGCGCGAGCAATTCTTCTTTCACCCGATAGATTCCCTGAGAACCTTGCAACTCCTCGACTCGCAATTCCCGGAGAAAAACTTGAAAATTATCAATAATTCGCGGCATCACCGACGCAATGCGCGCTTCATCGGTTTGGTTTTCGAGCTCAAGGCTAACGCGCATCTTCAAAAAACTTTGCTTCCGCCCCTTGCCGCTCAAGGTGACGAGAATTTCGTCCAGGTTCATATAATAAGCGGGACCGGCGTCTTCCATGGCTTTTTCGCCATCGGCCACCTCTTCCGACTTCAATGCCCAAAACGGAATCCAGCATGCCGCTGAAGTACAGGCCCGCGCCCGCGCCGCCCAAAAGAATAATCGGCAGTACAACAAATAAAATAAGCTTCTTCAGCCCCCCGCCAGAACCACCTTCGGATTCTTC
>JABJJH010000135.1 GCA_018660965.1 Rhodospirillaceae bacterium
CGACCTGGTCCATATTGTTTAAAAGCGAGTCGATCAAGGCGGGTTCGAACTGTTTGCCGCGTTCTTCGCGCAACAATTCGAGTATCTTTTCAAGCGGCCAGGCTTTTTTGTAACACCGGTCGCTGCCCAGGGCGTCGAAGACGTCGGCGACGGCGGTGATGCGGCCATAGATGTGGATTTCATCTTCTTTTTTGTTGTAGGGGTATCCGCCGCCTTCCCAGCGTTCATGATGATCGCGCGCCAGCAACGCGCTCGCGCGAAGAATGCGGCGGTCGGATTTGCGCAGCATTTCGTAGCCAAGCAAGGCGTGGCCCTTCATGATTTCCCATTCTTCCGGCGTGTGTTTGCCGGGTTTGTTCAGGATCGCGTCGGGGACGCCGATTTTCCCCAGATCGTGTAAGGGCGAGGCGAGCTTGATGATTTCGGCCTCTTCCTCGGCCAACCCGATATCGAGCGCCAGAATCTTGCTGATTTCCGCCACCCGTTTGACGTGATTGCCAGTTTCCTTCGACCGCGTCTCGACGGCCTCGCCAAGCAGATAAACGATTTCCCGCTGGGTGTTTTCGATTTCCTGATGCAGCTCGACATTTTGAAAGGCGATGGAGATGTTGCGTCCAAACAAATCCAGCAAGGAACGATCCATGTCGTTCAGGCGTTTCTTTGAACCGCGCAGATATAACAGGTTCTCGGTTCCCTTGTGGCCCTTGAACATGCCGATGTAACGGTCATCGAGGATCAGGGAGCCGGACCCGTCCAGGGATGTCTCGACGTCCTGAAACATGGCTGGCAATTGCTTGTGCGAAATTTCGCCGCCCAGGAATTCTTCGTACTCGCCCGTTGCCGCGACGACCTGAAACTTGTCGCCGTCGAGGCTGGCGGCGAGCCCGTCTGATTTGCAATAGACGGCTTCCTGGTCGAAATGCAGCAGGGACGATAATTGCTCCAGAACGCCTTGAGAAAAATGCGACATCGATTTGAGTTCGAAAATCGTCGCTGACGCTGCGATTACGTCCTCCAGGCCCCGCTTGTTGTTTTCCAGCGAAATGATGTCCCGGTAAGACCGCAGCGAGGCGTAAACCAGGGTGAACAGTTTCTGCGCGGTGAGTTCAGTCTTATCCTTGTAGTCGTTGATATCGTATTCGGTGATGACTTTCTGTTCCGGCGCCTGTCCGGGCTGTCCGGTTCGCAACACAATGCGAACGGCGTGGTTTTTTGCGTCCTCGCGGATGAAGCGCGCCACATCGAGCCCGGCCTGGTCCGTTTCCATGACCACGTCGAGCAGAATAATCGCCGTATCCGGGTGGTTGGCGATGGCCTCCTTGGCCTCCGCGCCGGAAAAGGCGGAAATGAACTCGATGCCCCGGTCGTCAAATTTGGTGCCCGATAACGACAACTGCGTGACGTCGTGCACTGACGGTTCATCATCGACGATCATCACCTTCCATGGCGCTTTGACGTCTTCCACCAGGTCGACGGAGTCGGGCTCGTCGTCGCTAAATAGCAGATCGTCGTCGAAATTTTGCGTTGTGTTCATTACTCTATTTCCTTCCTAGGCGACGGTCAGTTCGCCAGGCGTCAGGATGGAGACGTTCTTTCCGTTCAGAATAAGCGCCGCGGGTAATCGTATGTCTGACTATCATGCTCGGATAATAGCGCCGAATTGTTAAAATAAAGTTGAAATTTTCTGTATCTGTAATTCATTTAAATTAAAGGAATTATTTGAATTCATACCGTTTTGATCACCAGGCCATGTCTAGGATTTCCCGGACGTCATTGGGCGAGGATATTTTTCGGGGATTGGTGTGGACCCAGCGGTCATGCATGGCGTGGCTGGCGATGGTGTCCAGTTGGTCGGCCTGGACGTTCACGTCGCGCAGGGTCCGGGGCTGGTCCAGCGAAGTGATCAGATCGCCGACGACTGTCGCCGCTTCTTCGCCGGGGCGTCCCAAGGCGTCGGCGACCATGGCCTGCTGGTCGGCGTTGATCGCATGATTGTAGCGTAGAACCGACGGCAGCATCACACAGGACGTATGGCCATGCGGCACCTTGGCCGTCCCTCCAAGGACATGGCCAATGCCGTGGCTGGCGCCCTTCGTCACTCCGGCGGCGGAGCCGACCATCGACAGCCAGGCGCCGGTCAGGCAATCCAGACGGGCATCCAGGTCATTGGGATTTTCCTGGCTTGCGGGAAGTCCCCGTCCCAACAGTTTGAGCGCCTGAATCGCGGTTCCATCCACATAGGGCTGCGCGTGGAGGGAACATAAATCTTCCGTCCCATGATCGACGGCGCGAACACCCGTCGACAGCCAAAGCCATTGCGGCGTGTGAACGGTGATCGCGGGGTCGAGGATGATGCTGACGGGCGCCAACATGCGATGGCGATAGCTGTGTTTGACGTGTCGGATCGTGTCGGTGCAACCGGCGGAAAAGTTGAATTCGCCTGCTGACAGCGTCGTTGGCACGGTGACCATGCGCACGCTCGGCGCCGCCAGGTCGGGTTGCTGCTGGGTTCCGTCTTCGGCGACTTCGGTGCGGCAATCATCAAGCTTGTCCGGATCTGAAATGTCGTTGGCCAAACAAAGGACAACCATCTTTCCGCCATCCGTCACCGAACCGCCGCCGACCGTTAGGATTA
>JABJJH010000137.1 GCA_018660965.1 Rhodospirillaceae bacterium
CCGTCTTGTGATCGGGAGCCAAACGGCCCATCAGCCACATGACTTCAACGTTGCGACCAGCCTCGCGCTCCAGGCGGCGGCTCGACTGAACCCGATTCAAATAGCCGTAAATATAGAGCTTCAGCAAAACCGACGGATGGTAGCCAGGGCGACCGGTCGAGTGCGGCGCAACCCGCCTGAAGCCAAGGACAAATAAATCAAGTTGATCGACAAAGGCATCGACCACCCGCACAGGGTTATCTTCGGCGACGTAATCATCTAAATGCTCAGGAAATAATGTGCTCTGGCTACGGGCTACACCTTCAATAAAACGCTTCATAAAACCCTCCGCCGGAAAGATGACGGAATTATATCATGCTTGCTTCTGGATCAGCGTTTTCACACAGCCTGGGTCAAAACCCGTCCTGAGACTACTTCACCTGATACGTCCGAAGGTGAGTGGCAAGAGGACATAAACGGCCCAAAATCAGACGTCATCCGGCGCCGGTGCTGGTGGCGCGGTCGGTTTGTGGCAGTCCGGCCTTAATCTATGGTCGTCGGTTTTGACCACGTTTCCCGCGCCGCCCCCTTGGGTGTTGTGTTCTATATATTCGTATTTTAGAATATATGAAATTGAGGGTTATCCGAAAATATCATTGGTTCCCTGCAAATGGCTGGTCCATGGTGGCGTCGAAATTTCGCGTGATGGCGACACCGTTTTGCAGAACAGAAGGAATTTTTAATGGCGCAGCTCGTTCCCCCGCATGGTAGCCCGACGCTAAAACCGCTGTTGGCGCCGGAACCGGACCGCGCGGCGGGGCTGGAGCGGGCGAAAGCGTTGAAAGCGGTTCCGTTGTCGAGCCGTGAGGTGTCGGATCTGTTCATGTTCGCCATGGGCGCCTATACGCCGCTGGACGGGTTCATGGGGGAAGCCGACTGGCGCGGCGCCTGTGTCGATATGAAACTGGCCGACGGGTTGTTCTGGCCCATTCCCATTACCGCGTCCTGTACGAAGGATCTGGGCGATTCGATCGCGATTGGCGACGACGTGGCGTTGACCGACGCGGACGGCGCCATCCTTGGCGTTTTGACCGTCAGCGAAAAATACGGCATCGACAAGGCGCTGGAATGCCAAAGCGTCTACGGCACGACCGACCCGAAACACCCCGGCGTCGAGAAAGTCATGGGACAGGGGCCGGTTAACCTCGCGGGCAAAATCGTCGCGCTGTCCGAAGGCCATTTTCCCGAGACCTATAAGGGTTTGTATTACCGTCCCGCCGAAACGCGCGCGATGTTCGAAAAACTGGGCTGGTCACGCATCGCCGCGTTCCAGACCCGCAACCCGATGCATCGCAGCCACGAACATCTGGCGAAGATCGCCATCGAAGTCGGCGACGGCGTGCTGATCCACCAGGTGCTGGGCGCGTTGAAGCCGGGGGACATTCCCGCCGATGTCCGCGTCGACGCCATCAACGTGCTGGTCGAAAATTATTTCGTTGAAGGGACGGCGGTTCAGGCCGGTTATCCGATTGAAATGCGCTATGCGGGCCCGAGGGAGGCGCTGCTGCATGCGCTGTTCCGCCAGAATTTCGGCTGTTCGCATCTTGTCGTCGGGCGCGATCACGCGGGCGTCGGCAGCTATTACGGCCCGTTCGACGCGCATCACATCTTCGACACGCTGGACGAAGGCAGCCTTGTCATCCAGCCGTTGAAAATCGACATCACCTTCTATTGCAACAAATGCGACGGCATGGCGACGGGGAAAACCTGCCCCCATGGCGAAGAGGACCGGTTGAATATATCGGGAACGCGGTTGCGGGAAATGTTCGCCAACCATGAAACGGTCCCGGCGGAATTCAGTCGACCGGAAGTCGTCGAGGTGCTGCAAGCCTATTACGATAGTCTCGACTAACCCGGCCCAGCGAACTCGGCCAACTAACCCGGATTGACAGCCCATGGGCCCTATATTACTAACCTCACTTAAGGCTTTTCGTATATGAAATCCGGAAAAACATTCATGGGGACGCGCAGGGTTAAGGCTGGATTACCGCGCGCATTCAAAGAGCGCGATTTTCAGGGCGGCGACGCCGTCAGTCCTTGCGTCGATAAAAATTGGCTAACATTGGGGAATTTTAATGTTCACTAGCAATCCCTTCGCGGAGCTTTCGGCGTCCATCGCGCCGAGCGTCATGCAGACCTACATCGTCATCATGGTCATCCTTGTGGTGGCCGGCACGCTGTATGACATCGCTCACAAGAAGAGCGCCACGTACTTCTTCAACAATTGGCGCAAAGCGCGGACCCGGGGGACGCAAAGCGTCAGTGGCGGGGATATGGTCGGCCTTGCGATCAAGACCGCCGCGGTGGAAGGCCTGACATCGGCTGAATTCTGCAACATGCGGCGCCGGATCGCCCACCTTCTGACGATGTACGGCTTCCTGGCCTATATGATCACAACGGTCATCATGGTGTTCGGGTATCCCACATCCGCCACCCCCACGCCCGCCATTCTGCCGCAACTTTGGTATCTTGGCGGCTTGATGGTGTGTCTCGGCGGCTACTGGTTCTGGTTCTTCATTCGGGTCGATGTCGCCGCCGAAGGCAATTCGCCCTTCCGCGTCGTGCGCGCCGATCTGTTCATCCTGTCGCTTCTGGCGAGTACGACGCTGGGCCTGATCTGGGCGGTTATGCAGTCGTCGGGCCATGCGTGGACGCATGCGTTCCTCGGCCTGTACCTCCTCGCCACGACGGTGCTGTTTGGATCGATTCCGTGGTCGAAGTTCGCGCATATGTTCTTCAAGCCCGCGGCTGCGTTGCAGAAACGGGTGGCGGAAGCGGACGGCTCGCGGAGCAACCTGCCCGCGCCCGCCAACAAACCGGAAATTCTTGGCAGCGTTGGCCGCCTGCCCCGAAATTACTAATTCGTCTTACTCATCGCCTTTCACTGTTCTTCGATACAGGAGATAACGGAATATCATGCCGACATTTGTTTATATGACTCGTTGCGACGGTTGCGGACATTGCGTCGATATTTGCCCGTCCGACATCATGCACATCGACACCACCCACCGCCGCGCCTTTAACATCGAACCCAACATGTGCTGGGAATGTTATTCCTGTGTGAAGGCCTGTCCGCAAAACGCGATTGATTGCCGGGGCTATTCCGACTTCGCCCCCATGGGCCACAGCGTCCGGGTGCTTCGGGAAGAAGAAAAAGGCACGGTTTCCTGGAAGCTGAAATTCCGGGACGGCCGGGAGAAAAATTTCGAATCGCCCATCCGCACCACGCCCTGGGGGTCGATCAAATCCGCGGATGATTACGCCGCGCCGACGAAAGAAGCCCTGCAATCCCAGGAACTCGCGCACGAACCGGACGCGCTGAACATTGACGAGTTGCCCGCGTTAAAGCCCGATCAACTCAAGCTGGGAGTGGTCTAATGGGTCTGTTCTCGAAAAGAAAAACGGTTTACGTGGATTCAGACGTCCTCGTTGTCGGCGGCGGCATGGCCGGTTGCGGCGCGACGTATGAATCCCGTTACTGGGGCCGCGACAAGAAAGTCGTCGTCGTCGAAAAAGCGAACATCGAGCGCAGCGGCGCCGTGGCGCAAGGCCTGTACGCGATCAACTGCTACATGGGCATGCAGTGGGACGAGAACAAACCCGAAGACCACGTCCGCTATGCGCGCAACGACCTGATGGGTCTGGTGCGCGAAGATCTGGGCTACGATATCGCGCGCCACGTCGATTCCACCGTGCACAAGTTCGAGGAATGGGGCCTTCCGATCATGAAGGACCCGGAAACCGGACGCTATCTGCGCGAAGGCCAGTGGCAGATCATGATCCACGGCGAAAGCTATAAGCCGATCGTCGCCGAGGCCGCCCGCAAGGCCGCCACCGAGGTCTATAACCGGATCATGGTGACCCATTTGTTGATGGACAAGACGAAGGCCAACCGGGTTGCCGGGGCCGTCGGCTTCAACGTCCGCACGGGCGATTATTACGTCTTCCGCGCGAAGGCCGTGATCGTCGCCGCCGGTGGCGCGTCGCACATCTTCAAGCCGCGCTCGACCGGTGAAGGCATGGGCCGGACCTGGTACGCCCCGTGGAGCAGCGCGTCCGCGTATGCGTTGCCGATCCAGGTCGGCGCCAAGATGACGCAGATGGAGAACCGTATCGTCCTGACCCGGTTCAAGGATGGCTATGGCCCGGTCGGCGCGTACTTCCTGCATCTCAAGACCTATACCGAAAACGTGAATGGGGAGAACTACGAACCCACCTGGTACGAAAACACCAAGGAACTGGTCGGGGATTACATCGACCGGCATCCGGTGCCGACGTGCTTGCGCAACCACGCCTTCCTTGAAGAAGTGAAGGCCGGCCGCGGGCCCATCCGCATGGTGACCAAGGAAGCGTTCCAGGACCCGCACAAGGAACAGGTCGGCTGGGAAAACTTCCTGGGCATGACCATCGGCCAGGCCGTCGTTTGGGCGTCGCAGAACATCGATCCAAAGGAAATC
>JABJJH010000269.1 GCA_018660965.1 Rhodospirillaceae bacterium
CAAGACGCTGGATCGCCGCCGGTTGGTCAGCGAACATCCGCTGGTCACGGTGCATCCCGAAACCGGCGAGCGCGTGTTGTATGTCAGCCCGACCTATGTGAAGTCGATCAAGGGCATGTCGCCGCGTGAAAGCCAGAAATTTCTGGAAATACTGTGGGAACACGCGGTGCGCCCGGAATACACCGTGCGCTTCAAATGGAACGAAGGCGACATCGCGTTCTGGGACAACCGCTCGACCGTGCATCTGGCCCCGACCGACATTTTCGAAAGCGACGAGGACCGGCAATTGTACCGCATCACGCTGGTCGGTGAAAAACCCGTCGGCGTCGATGGGCGCCCCTCCACGGCGCTGGAGGGCGATCCGATTTTGACGGCGCGGGAAGAACTGGCGCGCGACGCGGCATGTTGAGGCATTGGACAGTCGTATCATGAGCAGCGATATCGAGGAGTTAAAACGCCGTCAGGCGCTGGGCCGGCAAATGGGCGGGCCGGATTCCATTGCCTTTCAACACAGCCGGGGCAAACTGACCGTGCGCGAACGCGTCGACGCTTTGGCGGATAAGGGCAGCTTCGATGAAATCGGCGTGCTGGCGGGAACCCCCGAATGGGACGGCAACGCGCTGAAGGCTTTGACCCCGGCGAATATTCTGATCGGCAAGATCAGAATCGATGGCCGCAAGGTCTTCGTGAATGGCGGCGATTTCACCATTCGCGGCGGGTCGGCCGATGGCGGGGTCGCGGAAAAAACGCAATACGGCGAACGCTACGCCTTTGAATCCCGTTTGCCCTATGTGCGCCTGATCGACGCGTCGGGCGGCAGCGTGCGGACATTCGAAAAAATTGGCATGACCTATACGCCCGGCGGGCGCGTCGCGCGCGGTGTGGAGATGCTGCAGACGGTCCCCGTGGCGTCCGCCGTGCTGGGCTCGGTCGCGGGATTGCCGGCGGTCTATGCGGCGCTGTGTCATTTCAACGTCATGATCAAGGATGTCAGCCAGGTCTTCGTCGGCGGCCCGCCGGTGGTCAAGGCGGCGCTGGGCGTCGATATCACCAAGGAAGAACTCGGCAACGAAAAGGTTCAGGTCAACACGAGCGGCGTTATCCAGAATTTGGCGAAAACGGAAGCCGAAGCGTTTGCAATGATCCGGCGGTTCCTCAGCTACCTGCCGCAAAATGTATGGGAAATGGCGCCGCGCACCAAACCCAATGACGATCCCGCCCGGCGGTCAGAAGAACTGGCGGCGTTCATTCCAGAAAACCCGCGCCAGATTTACGACGTGCATAAACTTCTGGACCTCGTCCTCGACCAGGACAGCTTCTTTGAAATTCAACCGCATTACGGGCGGTCCCGGGTTACCGGATTGGCGCGGGTCGATGGCTACCCGGTTGCCGTCATGGTGAACAATCCGCGCTTTCACGGCGGCACGTTGAATAGCACGGCCATCGACAAGGTGCGCCGTCTGATCCAACTGGCCGACGTGTTCCATCTGCCGATGATCTATCTCTGCGACGAGCCGGGGTTCATGGTCGGGCTGGAGGAGGAAAAGAAAGGTATTTTGCGCGACGGCGCGGCGCTGGCCGCGATCAACCAGATGAGCAAGATGCCGTTCTTCACCGCGATCATCCGTCAGGCTTTCGGCGTCGCCGGTGGGTTGAGCTATCGTCCGCATGGATTGTATCGCCGCGTCGCGTGGCCATCGGCGCGCTGGGGGTCCATGCATATCCAGGGCGGCGTGCGCGCGGCGTATCGCCGTGAAATCGAAGACGCCGACGACCCGGCGGCGAAACAGGCCGAAATCGAAGCGCGGCTGGCGGAACTGTCATCGCCGTTTCGCACTGCGCACGCCTTCGATGTGGAGGACATCATCGATCCGCGCGACACGCGTCGCCACCTCATCGACTTTGTCGAGGATTCGCAACCGATCCTGCAATCGCAATTGGGGGAGACCGCGCGGAACGTTTATCTGCCGTGAATTGAGGCCGAGCGTCTTACTTCGTCACCATGACATTTTCCAGCGTGGCGTCGGTGAAGATCGTTTTCATGCGGTTTACCGAACGAAGGTCGGCTTTGCTCAGGTTGGCGCCGGTAAAGTTCGTGCCCGAAAGATTGGCGAACCGCAGGTCGGATTCCGTCAGGTTGGTTGGCATTTCGCGCGCCGTCTCCGCTCCCTTGCCGGTTCGGATCGGCATCGGCGACAAATCTGCGTCGGTCATAATTGCATACCGCAGGATCGCGCCCGCCAGATTCGCCCCGCGCAGGTCGGCTCCCGTACAATCGGCGGCGTTGAGATCGGCGCCCGACAGGTCCGATAGGGACAATTGCGCGCCGGCCAGCGAAACGCGGCTTAAATCGACGCCCTTCAGGCTGATCCCGGCGAGGTTCATGCCGGACAGGTCGAGCAGTCGAAGGTCCGAATCGACCAACGCCGCGGGCGCGCCTTCCTTGCCCTGGGTAGCGATCCACTGCGTATGCGCCTTGATCGCGTCCCGATCCAGGTTGGATTGTTCGGCGTCGGGTTCGGGTGGTTTCGTCTCGCCCATATTCACCAGGGCGAATGAGACGCCGTCGGTGAACGCATGATTGAGATTGGCGTCTTCCAGGTTCACGTTTGTCATGACCGCGTCTTTCATGTTCGCGCCGGACAAGTCGCATCCGCCCATCTCCGAACCCGAAAAGTTTGTCCCGCAAAGCGTCGCGCCGCTCAAATTCGCGCCCTGGAGATTGGAGCCCTGCAGTTGAACGCCTTCCAGCATCGCGCCTTGAAGTTCCGCGCCCACGGCGGTGCAGCGGTTCATATTTGCGTTCTTCAGGTTTGCGCTGCGCATATTCGCCCCATCCAGGGAACACATGCTGAGATCGCTGACAACGATCTCGCTACCTGATTCCCCGCCCATCTTCATCAAGGTGCCTTCGCGCAAATCCGCGCCTTCCAGGCTGGCGCGCGTCAAATCCGTCGCCCGAAGGCGTGAACCCCGAAGATCGGCGCCGGCGAGATTGGCGCCGGCCAGCGTGGCGGAGAAAAAATTGGCGCCGAAGAGGTCGGCTTCGCGCAAATCCGTATCTTTCAGGTTTGCGCGGGTAAAATCGGCGCCGGTCAGTTTCGCCCGGCTCAGGATCGCGCGCTGAAGCTGGGCGCCGCGAAGGTTCTGCATCGACAAATCCGCGCGCTTGCCGCCCGACTTATTGACGAGCCACAACCCGTGCGCTGCAACCATCGCGAGGACGTCTTTTGGCTTCATGGACTACCTGACTAAATTTATCGACTATTCGACTGCGGTGGTGAAAGTACGTAACGCAACAAGGTGTTTTAAACGAAAGTAGTCATTTCATAATGGTAATCGCAGCGTCACTACCATTATAGCAGAATAACAAAAATAAATATATTAACAAAAGGTTAATTTTTATAGTTAATTTTGGGTGCAGAGCCATCACAGCCAGCGTCGCCATGCCGCAGCGGGGCGGCTTGACCCGGGTGGGGGAAACCCGACTATCTTGAGTGGATGTCATCAGCGCCGATTGAAGCCGAAACAACCCCGTATCGCTGGATCATTCTTTTCGGCGTGTGGTTGCTGTATTTCAGTTTCGGCGTGATCGCGGCGTCGATGGCGCCCCTGGTGCGCCCGGTCATCGTGGCGCTCGATCTCGATAACGCGCGCATGGGCGTCGTCCTTGGCGCCTGGCCGCTGGTCTATGTCGCCGCCGCTATTCCGTGCGGCGCCTTTCTCGACAAACTCGGCCCCCGAAAGGCGTTGCTGTTCGGGGTTGCGATCATCGCGGCTTCGGGCGCGGCGCGCGGGCTCGCGACCAGCGAATTCAAGCTCATTCTCGCCGTTGCGATTTTCGGTCTCGGCGGGCCGGTCATCTCCATCGGGGCGCCCAAACTGGTCAGTCTGTGGTTCGCCGAACGCGAACGCGGTATGGCGATGGGGATATACATTACCGGCTCCAACCTCGGCGCTGTCGCCGCGCTGTCGCTGACCAATGGCGTGATGATGCCCCTTTTAGGACAGGATTGGCGGCTGGTTCTGTTTTGCTATGCGGGCTTTGCGCTGGCTGCCGGCGCCGTATGGTTCGCGATCAGCGCGCACCCGGCGAGCCGGGCGATGGAGCGGCGGCTCGCGAAGGAACCGCAGCGGCCGCAGATCGAACAGTTTGTATCGTTGATGCGGTTGCCGGTGGTCCGGATTGTGCTTGTGATGAGCGTCGGCATCTTCTTTTTCAACCATGGCCTCAACAACTGGTTGCCGGAAATCCTCCGCACCAATGGCATGGCGCCCGCGCAGGCCGGGTACTGGGCGTCCATCCCTACGGGGGTCGGGATCGTCGGCGCGTTGCTGATCCCCCGGCTCGCCGCCGAGCCACGGCGATTGAAGATCCTGCTGGCGTTGTTTATGGGCGCGGGCGTGGCGACGTTGCTGTTGCGCGCCGAGGCCGGTCCGCTGCTGGCCGCGGGGCTCGCCCTGCAAGGCATTGCGCGCGGCGCGATGATGGCGGTCGCGGTGCTGGTGCTGATGGAATCGTCAGGGGTCGAGTCCGGTAATGTCGGGTTGGCGGGCGGCATGTTCTTTTCGGCGGCTGAAATCGGCGGCGTGCTCGGGCCCCTGACGATTGGGTTCGTGGCGGAAGCGACGGGTGGGTTCTCGACGCCGCTGGCCCTGCTGACGGTGGTGGCGGGCGCCCTGATCCTGCTGTTGTTCTGGCTTCGCATGGCGTTGCGGGACACGAAAATGCGCGCCGCTTCACCATAAAACGATCATTGGTCTTAACCTGCAATTATAGTATGGTTTAACATTATACGATAACAGGGTGTAACCCGTTGGATCAAAGAAGCGAATCTCGTCGGCGCCGCATGGCTGAAGATACAGAGGGACGGCGATGACGGAAAAGCGTCTGCTTGTCGTGGACGACCAGCTTGAAATGAGCGATTTGGTGCGTCAAGTGGCCGAAAGCCTCGCATATGAGGTCTGGATGGCGTCCGATGGCAAAGAATTCATGCGGGCCTTCGACAAATTCGACCCGACGGTTGTCATGCTCGATATCCTCATGCCGGGAATCGATGGCATCGAACTCGTTAGGTGGCTGAAGGATCGCGGCTATGGCGCCAAGGTGTTTGTGGCGACGGCGTTCGATCCAAAATACGCGAAAATGGCGGAATCGATTGGCGCCGCCGAAGGGCTCGACGTGTCGTATATCAGCAAGCCGTTTGAGGTCGCCGACCTGCGCGCCGCCCTGTCGTAACGACGCTTGCGCATCAACAACGCGTCACAAACAGCGGCGTCATTGGGGCGAGAGCAGCCCCATGAGTTCGCGCAACGCGTCCGCTTTTTCCAACCCCATGACGCAGTCATACAGGTGATCGGCGCCGGTCCGCCCGATGCGCGTTCCCGCCAGACGATGAAATTTATCGATGACCTCTTGCCGCGTGAGCGGTTCCGCATCGCTTCCCTTGGCGTGCTTTCTTTCGGCGGTCAGGGTTTGCCCGTCCTTGGTCGCGACGCGAACCCGAACGTGGTGACGCCCTTGTCCTCCCAGCGCATCCAGATCGTCCGCCACCGACACGAAGACCCGTTTCGTCAACGCGACCACGCCGGGGTCATGGGCTTTCGCGTCGGTGTATTGCTCGACGAAGGCCTCGCCGTCGGTCAGCGTGATCGCCGCCGCGTAGGGCAGGTTCATCTGCGCGCTCGTCAGGCTGCCGGGTTCATAGGGAAAGCCGACATGCAGAAACGTGGCGGTGGTCGCGTCGACGTCGATCCGTTCAACATTGTCCGCCGTCAGATTATGATCGCGGCGCAAGGCCTTCATCGCATCGATGGTCGTGTGCGTACTGCCGCACGCGGAATAGTATTTGAAGCCCGTCTTCGCCACCTCGAAGGTCGCGCCAAGCCCATCGGTCAGCGGCGCCAGATCCGCCCCCGCGCGGCCGAAGGTTTTGCAAAACCCGCCATAGTCATTTTCAAAAACGGTGTCGATGCCCGTTAACCCCCGGCAGGCCAATTCCGCCGCCATCACGCCCGACTGGGCCGCGCGACCGGCGTGGACCCTTTTCACCATGGATTCGAACTGGGCGGACATCAGCCCGGCGCCTTGCGTGGCGCCGATGCTCAACGCGTGCAGCATCAATTCCGGCGATAACCCCAGCAAATTTCCCGCCGCCCCCGCCGCCGCGATGGGCCCGAGCGTGCCGGTCGGGTGGAAGCCATCGGCAAGTTGGGTCGTGCCGACGCAAATACCGGCGCGAATGCCCGCTTCGGCCCCGGCGATGTACGCCGTCAACACATCCGCGCCGCTCACCTGGTCGCCTTTCGCCTGCGCCCCGCCTTTCGCCTGCGCCCCGCCTTTCGCCTGCGCCCCGCCTTTCGCCTGCGCCCCGCCTTTCGCCTGCGCCCCGCCTTTCGCCTGCGCCCCGCCTTTCGCCTGCGCC
>JABJJH010000591.1 GCA_018660965.1 Rhodospirillaceae bacterium
AATTCGCACTGGGTCCTTCGAACAGAACAAGCATCCCATTCCTGTCGCGCTGTAGTATTTCGGTGAACCATTCATCCATGTCCGGGTGAATTTTAAACAGGCTTTGCGGACACAAATATACATTCGCACCATCCGGCAGAGCATATTTCGACCGGGGCCCTGTAACTGCCGGAAATTCAGGCTTTTCATAATAGACAAATGGGCCGTCGAGGTTGACCAGCGTTTCACTGTATTGCGCGGCGGCGTTGGGCGGCGCCAACGACGCGCCGCTTACAAAATAATCGAGCGTTGGAACGCCCGTGGTGTCCGGATGACCGTTCATCACGCATTGCACCGGCGCCAATCGGGACTGGCTTATAAAGTAGGTCAACGGCTCCATTCCAATGTCGGTGTAGACCAAAACATCCAATTCTTCCGCCGCGATAGCGGTTCTGGCCTGTTGGATATCGAACGGCAGGGCCACCGTCCTGTCGACGTCCGCGGCGATTGAATTCCATAACCGGTCCCGACCGGCGCCGAACGTAAAAGCGGTCACGGATATGCGGTCGCGCGGCATATAGCGCAGGATGCCGTGGTAGTACCAACCGACCGCGTGATCCCTGAAATATCGCGAGACAAAACCAACCTTTACCCGCTTGCCCGCTGGCGCGCGAAGCCCCCGGCAGTGCGGAGCCGTGTAGTCGAGCATGGGACACGCATCCCGGTACAACGCAGCCATTTTGCGCGCCAGATCACGATTGTTCGCATCGTGGTAGGATAGATGAAACTGCGTCACGCCAACGTCGCGGAACGGATCCGTCAAGGAAACGCCAGCTCGCGAAAGCCGGTCGATCTCGCCCTCGAAACGATCCCGCGCCTCCTCAAGGTCATTTTTGGACGCCGGAATGACTGGCAACAGCGTCGCAAGACGCACGGCCAGTCCATCGCCAGGACGAATGGTCATGGCCCGACGATAGGCGCCGGTGGCCTGTTCAATTCGACCCTGTTGACGATACGCCGTGGCGAGATTCGAAAGGACATCCGGATTGCTGGGCTCAAGAACGGCGGCGTTTTGCAGACACGTCTCCGCCTCCGCGCTTCGACCAGATTCCAACAACGCCAAACCTAGATTGCCAAGTGCTTCATAGAATTGAGGATTTCGCTGTAACGCCGCCTCGTACCGACTAATCGCGCCATCGACATCGCCTTGCTCGAACAAGACAACGCCAAAGTTATTGTAGTGCCCCGCATTATCCGGCTCGCTATCGATCAAAATTTCAAATTCCGTCGCCGCGTCGTCGAGACGCCCCGTTTTTTGATACGCCGTCGCCAAATTGGCGCGCGCCTGCGAATTCGTCGGCGCCCGAACGAGAATATCCCGATAAAGATCAATCGCTTCGTCCAGTTCCCCGGACTGGACAAGCGCATTCGCCAGATTATACGCCCCGTCGATAAACGCCGGATTGCGCGCCACCGCCGCACGATAGGCGCCAATCGCCGCTTCCAGCCGGTTCAATTTTTTACATAGAACACCAAAATTATTGAGGAAATCTGGATTGTCCGGCTGCTCGTCAAGCGCCCGGCGAATGTAGTCAATCGCGGCGTCATCCTGATTTTGCGCTGATAAAACAATTCCCAGCATATGCAATGCGTCAGCATGGCGCGGATCAATCGCCAGTACGTCCCGATATCCAGTTTCGGCGTCTTGCAATCGTCCGTCGCGATGATGTTGGACTGTCTTATTATATTGCTCGGATGCTTCGTCCATGCCCGCTCCACCGTTTCCCATCTACCTGATTCTATTGTCGTCGGCGCGCCATGGCTCCATCAAGTCGGCAATTTATGCCCTGAATCGCCAAAAGTAGGAAATATTTGCCTACATCTCCCCGAATCGGGAATTTCTTTCCCCCCTGCCCTGGAACCAAAGCATGCATTGTCAAATTTATACCTGAGCAAAAGAGCAACAGGTCCCGTATTTTCGAAAACTAGGCGGGAAAATTACGCATTATTTCATTAACCAAAAAAATGGTTGTGTTATTCGGTTGTTACCGACCCTCCCCTTAAGATCGATCCCGTTGACGACGCCCGCCAATTGACCACGTTTCAATCTGTAGGGGTTTTCCAACGAATGCGATCAAGGAAGGATGGAGCATTCCCCCATCGATGGCATATAACTTGCAATGATTTAGGCTAACATCGCGTAACTCCACAATCAAACTGGAGCCGCACCGTTAAACAGCACCGTTAAACAAATGAGCGTGTAAACTAAGATAGAGTAATGGTTAAACGCCTTTAGGTTCGTAACCGAAAACGAAATTTTCGGATATACGAACTGCTGTCGGGTCGCACCGACGAAAGAGGCGTATCGAAGCGTTAAATCGCGTTTTTGGCAGAATGCTATCAACGAGAGGTAAAAAAATGGAATTTGGATCATCAGGGCTTAGTTCCCCACAGGGTCAGTCGCAACCCGCGCAACCCAATCCAACACCGGCGACCGATGCAGGCGCC
>JABJJH010000133.1 GCA_018660965.1 Rhodospirillaceae bacterium
CCGCCGCCGAAGCCGCACGGGAAGCCGCGGAAACCTTGAAGGCGCCGCGCCCCCTGGTTATCGCTGTCACGGTGCTGACCAGCCTCGACAACGACGATCTGGGCGCGATCGGGCAGCAGGGCCCCGCAGCCGATCAGGTGCTTCGCCTGGCGCGACTGACGCAGGATTGCGGGCTTGACGGCGTTGTCTGTTCGCCACAGGAGACCGCCGGTGTCAGGGCTGCGTGTGGACCGGACTTCAAGCTTGTCGTGCCCGGCATTCGCCCAAGCCTTAGCCTCTCCAACGACCAGAAACGCACCAGCAGCCCCAGCGAAGCGGTAAGCGCGGGCGCGGATTATCTGGTCATTGGCCGCCCCATTACGAAAGCGCCGGACCCGGCGGCGGCGGCGCGCGCCATGGCGGCGGCGCTTGGCGGCTCATGAGCGGCTGACAATGACCGTCACGGCTAAAATTTGCGGCGTTAACTCGATGGCGGCGGTGCGGGCGGTGGTCGCGGGCGGGGCCAGTCATGTTGGCTTCGTCTTCTATCCCCCCAGTCCCCGGTTCGTGACGCCGGAACAAGCCGCTGACTTGATGGCGGATTTGCCGGATTCGATTATACCGGTGGGGCTTTTCGTCGACGCCGAGGATGATTGGATCGACACAGTCTGCACGGCGGCGCCGCTGCGGATGTTGCAATTACACGGCAAGGAAACGCCGGAACGGGCGGCGGTTTTGAAGGCGCGCCACAACCGGTTGATCATGAAGGCGGTATCCGTCGCCGGGGCAAGCGATGTGGATCGCGCCGATGATTACACAGACGCCGCGGACTGGCTGCTGTTCGACGCCAAACCGCCGTCAACCATGACCGACGCCTTGCCCGGCGGCAACGCGGTGCAATTCGACTGGTCGTTGATGGCGGGCCGAACCTGGCCGATTCCCTGGATGTTGGCGGGCGGCATCGACGCTGAAAACGTGGCTCGGGCGGCGCGTGAAGCGAATGCGCGCGTGGTTGATGTCTCTTCCAGCGTGGAAGATGCGCCCGGCGTCAAGAGTCCTGAAAAAATCACTGAATTCCTGGCGGCGGTCGCGGCGTTGTAACCGAACAATCGAACACCACCCGATGGCGCCTTGTTTTCTTTTCGCATTCGCTCGCGCATCGTATATTAAGAGCCGCGCGCTCGGTCTTCCGGGCGTCCAATCTTAGCGGAGACTCCATGGAGCCTGTAAACACCTATCGATCCGGTCCGGATGAATCGGGCCATTTCGGAATATTCGGTGGACGGTTTGTCGCCGAAACCTTGATGCCGTTGATCCTGGCGGTCGAACGCGCCTATGACACGGCGAAGAGCGATCCCGCGTTCGCGGATGAATTAACCTATTTGTTTAAGCATTACGTTGGCCGCCCCAGCCCCCTGTATTTCGCGCGGCGATTAACGGAACATTTCGGCGGCGCCAAAATTTACTTCAAGCGCGACGAGTTGAATCACACGGGCGCGCACAAAATCAACAACTGCCTCGGACAAATCCTGGTGGCCAAACGCATGGGCAAGACGCGCATCATCGCGGAAACCGGCGCGGGCCAGCACGGCGTCGCCACGGCCACGGTGTGCGCGTTGTTCGATTTGCCCTGCGTCGTATACATGGGCGCGACGGATATCGAGCGGCAAAAACCGAACGTGTTCCGCATGAAATTGCTCGGCGCGGAAATTGTTCCGGTGACCAGCGGCACCGCGACCCTGAAGGACGCCATGAACGACGCGTTGCGCGACTGGGTCGCCAATGTCGAATCCACCTATTACCTGATCGGGACGGCTGCCGGTCCGCACCCCTACCCTGAAATGGTCCGCGATTTCCAGTCGGTGATCGGCCGGGAAGCCAAGGAGCAGATGATGGAGGCGGAAGGCCGGTTACCCGACACGCTGGTCGCGTGCATTGGCGGCGGGTCGAACGCCATCGGGTTGTTCCACCCGTTTCTGGACGACCCCTCGGTGGCGATTCACGGGGTCGAAGCGGCGGGCAAGGGCGTCTCCACGACGGAACACGCAGCCTCGCTCACGGGCGGGTCACCAGGCGTCCTGCACGGCAACCGCACCTATCTTTTGCAAAACGACGACGGCCAGATTCTCGACGCACATTCGATTTCCGCGGGCCTCGACTACCCCGGCATTGGCCCTGAACATTCATGGCTGCATGAATCGGGCCGGGTCAGCTATGTCTCCGCCACCGATGCGGAAGCGTTGGCGGCGTTCCAGCTTTGCTGCCGTATGGAAGGCATTATCCCCGCGCTGGAGCCTGCACACGCCCTGGCGCATGTAGGCCGCATCGCGCCCGACTTGCCCGCGGACCACATCATTTGTATGAACATGTGCGGGCGCGGCGACAAGGATATCTTCACCGTCGCCGAAGCGCTGGGAGACGTCATTTGAACGCCCCGGTGATGGTCGCGCCCGATTCCGGACGCATCGCCAAACGTTTCGCCGCGCTGAAAGCGGAAGGTCGTGGCGGATTTGTGGCCTTCATCACCGCCGGCGACCCGGACGCCGACACCTTCGCCGACCTACTGCGGGGTCTGCCCGAAGCGGGCGCCGATCTGATCGAACTCGGCATTCCGTTCAGCGACCCCATGGCCGATGGCCCCGCCATCCAGGCGGCCTCGCTTCGCGCCTTGAAAACAGGCGCGAGCCTGCGCAAGACGCTCGACCATGTGCGCAACTTCCGGAAATCCGACGATGAAACGCCCATCATCCTGATGGGATATTTCAACCCGATTTATAAATATGGCGTCGAGCGGTTTCTCGTCGACTTCAAGGCCGTGGGCGCCGACGGGTTGATCATCGTCGATTTGCCGCCGGAAGAAGACGCCGAACTTTGCGTCCCCGCGCTGGAAGCCGGGGTGAATTTCATCCGGCTGGCGACCCCCACAACGGATGATGTGCGCCTGCCGACCGTGCTGAAGAACACCAGCGGGTTCGTCTATTATGTGTCGATCCTGGGCATTACGGGCACGACATCCGCCGGGAACGATGAAATTAAATCCGCTGTTGAGCGCCTCAAACGCCACACCGATTTACCCGTCGCGGTCGGCTTTGGCATCAATTCAACCGAAGCCGTGCGCGACATCGGGGCCATCGCGGACGCTGCGGTCGTCGGTTCGGCGATCGTGAACCGCATCGCCGCCCAACTCGACCCGGACGGCGGCGCAAAGCCGGGACTTGTGAAAGATGTGCTGTCCTTTGTGCGCGAATTGGCCAGCGGAGTGCGAATTCCGTGAACTGGTTAACCAATTTCGTTCGTCCAAAGCTTCGCGCGCTGGTCAAGCAAGCGGACGTTCCGGAAAAGCTCTGGCGCAAATGTCCTGAATGTGACCAGATGATTTTTCATCGCGATCTCGAACGGAATTTGCATGTCTGTCAGCATTGCGGTCATCACATGCGCATGCCGGTGGAAGCGCGGCTTCGGCTGTTTTTCGATGACGGCGTCTTCACACGCGCCGCTATTCCCGATGTGACCCTCGATCCCCTGAAATTTCGCGATCAGAAACGTTATACCGACCGCCTGCGCGACGCCCAGCGCGCTTCCGGCGAGGACGAAGCGATCATCGTCGCGGCGGGTGCGATGAATGGCCGGACCGTTGTCGTCGCGGTGTTTAATTTTTCATTCATGGGCGGGTCGATGGGCCGCGCGGTCGGTGAAGGCGTTCTAGCGGCGGCTAAACTGGCGGTCGAGAAGAAAGCGCCCTTGATCGTCGTTCCGGCGTCCGGCGGGGCGCGCATGCAGGAAGGCATCCTCTCCCTGATGCAAATGCCGCGCACGGTGATCGCGGTGCAACAGGTCAAGGAAGCGGAATTACCCTATATCGTTCTGTTAACCGACCCGACAACGGGCGGCGTGACCGCCAGTTTCGCGATGCTCGGCGATATTCAGATCGCCGAACCGGGCGCGTTGATCGGGTTCGCCGGGCAACGGGTGATTGAACAGACGGTTCGCGAAAACCTCCCGGAAGGGTTCCAGCGCGCCGAATACCTGTTGGAACACGGCATGATCGACATGGTCACGCCACGTGCTGACTTAAAGCAAACGTTAAGCTGCGTGTTTGACCTGCTGTGCAATCCCATGCCCGACGGGCGCCACGGCGGCGGTGACAATCGCGCGTTGACCATTCCCGACATGCCGGATTCGGCCCACCGACCATGACCGCGTCGGCGTCACTGGACCCGAAAGGGAGCGACGTAATCCTGCAGCGTCTCCTGACGCTGCATCCCAAGAAAATCGACCTGACCCTGGGGCGCACGCTGGCGTTGCTGGACCGGCTCGACCGACCCCAGAACCGGCTTCCCCCGGTCATTCATGTCGCGGGCACCAACGGCAAGGGCTCGACCATCGCTTTTTTGCGGGCGATCCTGGAAGCCGCCGGATATCGGGTTCACGCCTATACCTCGCCGCATCTGGTGCGCTTCAACGAACGCATTCGCCTTGCCGGCGCCATCATCGACGAAACACTGCTGGCGCGTCATTTGGGCTATTGCGAAAAAATCAACGAAGGGCGCCCCATCACCTATTTTGAAATCACCACGGCGGCGGCGTTCAAGGCGTTTGCCGAAACGCCGGGCGACGTGCTTCTCCTGGAAACGGGGCTTGGCGGGCGATTCGATTCGACAAATGTGGTGGATCGTCCGGCGTTGACCGTCATCACGCCGATATCCATGGACCACATAGACTTTCTGGGACCCGACCTGGCGTCCATCGCGGCGGAAAAGGCGGCCATCCAAAAACCCGATGTTCCTTCCGTCATCGGCGCGCAACCGCCCGAAGCCGCGCGCGTTATCCAGGACTATGCGGACCGCGTTAACGCGCCCCTGGCCCGCTATGATATGGAATGGGGCGCGCAAGGCGCCGAGGATGGCGTGCGGGTGCGGTTCGGGTCGAAAATCCGTGAATTTCCATCGCCCGCGCTACCGGGCGCGCATCAAATTCACAACGCCGGACTGGCCATCGCCTGTACGGAATTCCTGAAAGATTTCAAGATCACCAACAACGCCATCGCGCAAGGCGTGCAACGCGTGGAATGGCCGGGCCGCTTGCAACGGTTGCATGAAGGGCCCCTGGTGTCCCTGTTGCCCGCCGATTGCGAAGTATGGCTCGACGGCGGTCACAAC
>JABJJH010000129.1 GCA_018660965.1 Rhodospirillaceae bacterium
AATTCGTCGCCATGCTGGTGGAGTCCGGGTGCGATGCGCTGATCGTGCATGCGCGCAAGGCGTGGTTGTCGGGTCTGAGCCCGAAGCAAAACCGGGAAGTGCCGCCGCTGCGCTATGATGTCGTGTACGGCCTCAAAGCCGCGTTCCCGGCTCTCGACATTACCCTGAATGGCGGTCTTGAGTCGCTGGATGCGGCCGCCGCCGCGCTTGAGAACGTCGATGGCGTCATGATAGGCCGCACGGCCTACAAGGACCCGTGGGTGTTGGCGGGCGTGGACGAACGGTTTTTCGGCGACCCGGCGCCCGTTTCGAGTCGCGCCGAGGCTATCTTGAATTATGTCCCGTATATGGAGGCGCAAAGGGATGCGGGCGTTCCGTTGATCGCCATGACGCGCCATATTCTGGGGTTATTCAACGGCGTGCCGGGCGCGCGGGCCTGGCGCCGCTACCTTAGCCAAAACACCACAGGCGCGGATGCGGGCGTCGACATTGTGCGGGAGGCGTTGGCCCTGGTGCAGGAACAGGCGCAAGCAAACGCCGCCTGACGGCGGTCTTCCGGCGGCCAATTGATTATTCGATATACGGAAACCGCCGATTATTTGTAGCGGTAGGTGATCCGGCCTTTCGACAAATCGTACGGCGTCATTTCGACCGTCACCTTGTCGCCCGCGAGAACGCGGATGCGGAATCGGCGCATTTTACCCGATGTATGCGCGAGGACTTCGTGTTCGTTTTCCAACTCGACGCGGAACATGGCGTTGGGCAACACCTCTTTCACGGTCCCGTCGAATTCCAATAGTTCTTCTTTGGCCACGTATATTCCTTTTTAGATGGGTCTGGGTTTTGTCGGCCAAAACAGGCGTTGTCGGGCCGAATTTGTTTGGAAAATGGCGCTTTGCGGACCAAAAGACAACCGTTTTCTGGGGGTATTGGAATAATCCTCGCGTGAAGAATGTATCTGGCGGGCGTTCGTGCTAAAATAATCCCCAGGAGAATTGCGCAATCAGACTATCTTCAGGAAGGACAATTCCGGATGCGGCGACCCTTGAAAATTGTCGGTGATGAAAAGAACGCCTCCGATATTTCGGCGCACAAACTCGCCTGTCTTGGCGAATTGGAAAAAAAGGCGCTGTGGCTGTCGTCTTGGATGATCCATAACGCGAATTACCTGCGCGAGGATCGCGACGGTTTGAAGGTGGGCGGCCATCAGGCGTCCTGCGCGTCGTCGGCGACCTTGCTGACCGCGCTTTACATGGATGTGCTGAACGTCGAAGACCGCATCGCGGTCAAACCGCACGCCAGTCCGGTGTTTCATGCGCTGATGTATCTGCTGGGGCGCCAGGACCGGTCGACCATGGAGCGGTTTCGCGGGTTGGGCGGGGCGCAGTCGTATCCGTCGCGCACCAAGGATACGCGCGATGTGGATTTCTCCACCGGCTCCGTCGGATTGGGCGTGGCGGAAACCCTGTTCGCCTCTCTGGTGCAGGATTACACCCGGCTGAACGGGTTGATGGGCGCGGACGCGCGGCCCGGGCGCATGGTGGCGTTGATGGGGGACGCGGAACTCGACGAAGGCAATGTCTTCGAAGCCTTGCTGGAGGGCTGGAAATACGACGTTGGTAATTTGTGGTGGGTCATCGACTACAACCGCCAAAGCCTCGACGGCGTCATCAACCACATGTTGTTTCAGAAAATTCAGTCGTTTTTCGGCACCGTCGACTGGAATGTCGTGACCCTGAAATACGGCAAGAAGCTGGAAGCCGCGCGCGGCGGACCGGCGGGCGAAGCGCTGCTGGACTGGATCGACACCTGTCCGAACGATTTGTATTCGGCGTTGACCTTCAAGGGCGAGGGCGCGTGGCGGGAGCGCCTGTTGACGGATTTGTCCGGGACCGCCGGTTTAAAGACCCTGTTGGACAATCACGACGATGCGTCCTTGCACGCCTTGATGACCAATCTGGCGGGGCACGATATGGAATCGGTGCTGGAGGCGTTTCACAGCGCCCCACCGGACGCGCCCTGTTGTTTCGTGGCCTATACGATCAAGGGCTACGGCACCCCGCTCGCCGGTCATAAGGACAATCACGCCGGTCTCATGA
>JABJJH010000520.1 GCA_018660965.1 Rhodospirillaceae bacterium
AAATTCTGGAGTACTGCCAGTCGATCGCAACGAAATACGGCTTCTACGACCGCTGCCTTTTTCACACCACCGTCGGCGAAACGACCTGGGACGAGGCCGCGGGCCGGTGGACGGTCACGACGGACCGCGGCGACAAAATGCGCGCCCGCTATGTCGTCCTCGCCAATGGCATCCTGACAACGCCCCGATTGGCCCGGATCGATGGCATGGAGACTTATCAGGGCGACGCCTTCCACACGTCGCGCTGGGATTACAACGTCGATTTGAAAGACCGGCGCGTGGGCATTATCGGTACCGGCGCCACCGCCGTGCAGGCGATTCCGGAACTCGCGAAAATCGTGAAGGAACTCTATGTGTTCCAGCGCACGCCGTCGTCTATCGACGTGCGCGATCAGCGTGAAACGACGCAGGCGGAAATCGACGCCTGGTCCCAGGAACCGGGCTGGTCGCGGGCGCGGCGGGAACGGCTGGCCACGATATCGTCCGGCCGGACCGCTTTGAAAGGCAACGACGATTTCCTGTCGGGCAAGGTCAGCGACACCAAAACCCGCAAACAGCACACCAAAGAGATTTCGCCGGAAGAATTGATGCAAAAGCAGCTCAACACCAACTTCCGGATCATGGAGCAAATCCGCGCCAGGGTCGACGCCATCGTCGAAGACCCCAAGACGGCGGCGGCGCTGAAACCCTATTATTCCTACGGCTGCAAACGCCCCGCGTTTCACGATGAGTTTCTGCCGGCGTTCAACCTGCCGCACGTCACGCTTGTCGATACCGCGCCGTTGGGGGTGCGTGAAATCAACGCCAGGGGCGTCGTTCATGACGGTGTGGAATACCCCCTCGACGTTCTGATTTACGCGACCGGGTTTCAGTGGATGGCGACATCCACCTTCGACATGATTATCGGTCGCGGCGGGCGCACCTTGCGACAGAAGTGGCAGGCGGAAGGCACGAAGACGTTTCTGGGTCTGCACAGCCACGGCTTTCCCAATCTGCTGATCATGTCGGGACCGCAAGGCGGCGGCGGCCAGTTCAACTTCACGCGCGGCATCGAATCCCACACCGACTATGTCGTTTGGATGCTCACCACGCTGCGCGACCGCGGCGCCAGCTTCCTCGACGTCAAACAGGAACCGGAAGACGAATACGCGGCCCATTGCCGCGACGTCGATACCCGCACGCGCCCCTTGCGCGACTGCATTTCCTATTACAACGGGGAAGGCAAGGCGGAACCCGGAAGTCTGGCGTATTACGGCGGCCCGCAAAAATGGCACGACCTCCGCACCGTCGCGCAAGACACCCTGGACGCCTACGTGTTCGACGCCGCGCCGGACTGACCTGCTCTAGTAATTCTCCCGCCCCGATAAAGTTTCGCGGCAGGCTACCCCCGTCCCTTGCGGGCGATGAAGTCGGGGAAGGCGTCTTCGGCCTTGGCGCCGCGCAGGACGTGGCGGGTGTAGTCCTGTTCGTTGTGCCATTGCGCCGCCATATTTTCGCCCTTGCCGCGCAGCATCAACTGCTTGACCCCGACGACCGAGGCGCGGTCGTTGTCGGCGATCATTTTCGCCAGATCCATGGTCTTGGCGCGCAATTCGGATGCGGGCACCAGATGGTTGAGCAGGCCGATGCGGTAGGCTTCCTCGGCTTCCACGATGCGCGCGGTGAACAGCAATTCCTTGGCCATCGGCCAGCCAATTTGATTGGGCAGTGTCCAGGTGCAGTTGATACGACCATAAGCGGCGGCGAGGAAACGGAACTTCGTGTTTTCGCACCCGACCCGCATATCCAGCGAGGACGCCAGCACCGACGCGCCGCCATAGGCCAGTCCGTTCATCATGCCGATGACGGGCTTGGCGCAGGCGCTGATTTCATAGCCGCCGCGGTTGCTGACCGTGTTGCGGTCGTCCAGTTCCTTTTGCGTGTAGTCGCGGTCGTTGGTGCGCTGTTCGTGAATATCGCCGCCCGCCGAAAACGCCTTTTCCCCCGTGCCGGTGATGACGAGGCAGCCGACATCGTCGTTCGTGGCCATGGATTGCACCGCGTCGCGCAGTTCGACGCCAAGCTGGTGGTTCATGGCGTTCAGGACTTCGGGCCGGTTCATCGTGATGATGCCGACGCCGTCTTCGATTTCAGTCAGGATGTGGTCATAGGCGGTCATGGTGGTGGGTTCTCCGTGTTGGGGCTTTCACAGCCGTCATGTAATTTCAAAGGTCATTCCGTTTCAATGTGTTGAGCAACCCTTTTCCGTC
>JABJJH010000629.1 GCA_018660965.1 Rhodospirillaceae bacterium
CCGCCGCATCCGGCGCAACGCCCTGCAGCAAGGCCACCGGTTCCGCCCCAATTCCGCCAAGCGCACAACCGAGCGTATCGAGCACCAGCCGTTTCGTAACGGCGACTGTCGATTTCGGCAGGGTTTCGCACGTTATGCCCACCACGAAATCGGCGATTTTTTGCGACAGATAGGTTTCCGCCATTTCTCAGGTCTCCCTACTCATATTGGCCTAATCGTGCTTAGGGCCCGTCTCGGAAAACACCCACAGGGCCGCCGTTTTCTTGTTGAGCGCATCGCTTTGCTGTCGTTGGGACCGGGTTTCGTTGAGCGTCCGCAGCACATCGCCCGGTTCGTCGGCTTCAACCTCGTATAACGCGAGGTAGGGATGCGGGCATTTCAACCCAACTTCGTCCGATAATTTGAAGCGCTGTCCCGAAAGCCACCCGGTTGATTTCAAAACTTCATCGATATGCAGATTTTCATAATAATCGTTGAAGTCAGCTTCCCTACCCTCGGTCGGTTCGGTTAGGACGGCGACAATGTGTTTCATGACTGCTCTCTCCATAGACGCCCGTTATTCGCCAGGTACATAACGTTCCCCAATCGCGGGCTTGTTCACGCCCATTCCCGGCAGTTCCCAGACACCCGCGCCCGGTGGATTGAGGTCTCCGCCGATATTGGCGTCGATCAAATACGGCCTGTTGCTGGCGATGCCCGCCTGGATCGCGTCCCCAAGGTCGCCGGGCCGATCGATGCTGACGCCCTCGACCCCCGCCGACTTCGCCATGGCGGCGAAATCCGGGCTGTAGGGTTGACCGGTTTCAGGATGATGGAAATCGGTCGCCAGTTCCCGCCCTTCAAGATAGCCGCGCTGCAATCCCCGGATCGACCCATAGGCGTAGTTGTTCCAGACCACCCAAACGACGGGGATATTGTATTCAACCGCCGTGCCCAGCACGCTGGCGTGCATGAAAAACGCGCCGTCGCCGCACACCGACACAGCGGGCCGGTCCGGCGCGGCAAGCTTGGCGCCCAGCACGCCCGCGACGCCAAACCCCATCGGGCCAAACCCCATGGAACCGATCAGTGAATCGGGCCGCTTCGGTTTGCAGAATTGCAGCAACCAATTGTGATGAACGCCAATATCGCTGACCAAGATTGCGTCTTCCGGCAACGCCTTGTCGATTTCCACCGCCGCACGCTGCGGATTAATCGGCGTCGACTCGTCCGTCATGCCCGGCGCGACGAACGCATTCCATTTGTTACGGTAGGTATCGATCTCGGCGAGCCATTTCCGACTCGTTTCCGTCGGTTCAGGGTTGTGGCCGCGCCGGTCGAGTTCGATGACAATCTGGCGCAGGAACGTGCGCACATCCGCCATCAAGCCCAGCGCGACGGGATAGTTTCGGCCAATTTCTTCCGGGTCGATATCGACGTGAATCAACTTCGTCGGTGGGATGGTGAAGGAATAACCGGGAATCCAGGAACTCGCGGTGCGGTCGTCGAAGCGAACCCCCAGCGCCAACAGAACGTCCGCCTGACGACACGCGTGGTTGGCGTGATAGACGCCGCCGCGCTGTACGAGGCCAAGCGATAGCGGATGATCCACGGGAATTGCGCCAAGCCCACTGGCCGACGCCGCCACGGGAATCTGAAGCCGCTCCGCGACCGCGCGCAATTCCTCAGCCGCCCCACCATAGCGAACCCCCTGCCCCACGACGATGACCGGCATTTTTGCGGCCAACAGCATGTCCACAGCTTTCACGACGCCGTCCGGGTCGGCGCCGCACCGTGACGAAATATTTGCGGTCCATGCTTTCGGGTCCGGCGATTCCTCGGCGGCGGCTTCCTTGAAAATATCGAAGGGCACATCCAGCACGACCGGGCCTGGTCGCCCTGTCACCATCGTTTTCCAGGCCTGGCGGACCATCAACGGCACCTGTTCGCCGCGTGTCGGCTGATAGACGCGCTTGCAATACGCCTTAACGGTTGACGGAAAGTCCGCCTGGAAATGACGATAGGTTTCCTGAAAGGCGCCGCGGTTGAACTGGCTCGTCGGCACGTTCCCGGTGATGGCCAAAAACGGTACGGAATCGAAAAACGCATTGCCAAGACTGATCGGCAAATTGGCCGAGCCCGGCCCGCAGGACGTAAACGTCGCGGTCGGTTGACCAGACACGCGATAAAAAACATCCGCCATGAACCCTGCAACACTTTCATGATGCACGGAAACAGTCTTGATATCGTCCGAGCGTTCATACATCGCGTCGATAAGACCGATATTGCCATGCCCGCACAGGCCGAAAACATACGGCGTCTTCTCGCGGATCAAATAATCGATGATGACCTGACCGCCGTTGAGTTCGTTACTGTCGGACATACGAATTTCCCCCTGCCGAATTGAATTAAATTTTTTCTGGCGCCCAATATTGCAGGCGTTTCATGACCCTAACCAGCGCTAATGCCACGCACAACGGCTTACCGCTCATTCGGCGCCCTTGTAAGGCGTTCGATTGATGGCTTATCGTCGAAGAACATCACCGCTTGCATTTACCACCCTGCAAATGAGTACAACGCCATGACGATTATCAACGCAGACCGCGCCCCCTATTCGCCGATCACGGGGCGGCCCAAAATTAAATGGCCAAACAACGCCAAGGTCGCGTTATGGGTCGTGCCGAACATCGAACATTACGAATATCTACCGTCGCCCCAGCGCACCCGCAACCCGTGGCCGCGCACGCCGCATCCTGATGTCATCGGCTACGGATCAAAGGATTACGGCAATCGGGTCGGCGTGTGGCGCATGATCGACGTCATGGATAAATACGACGTCCGCGGCACTGTCTCATTGAACATGGCCAATTTCGCGCATTACCCGGAAATCATGCAGGCTTGCGAGGAGCGCGAATGGAGCATTCTGTGCCACGGTTTGTACAACACGCGCTATCACTGGAATTACAGCGAGGATGAAGAACGCGCGGCCATCGCCGAATGCGTCGATTTATACCGCGACCTGACCGGGCGCATGCTGCAGGGATGGTTTTCCCCGGCGGTGTCCTTCACGCTGAAAACGCCGGATCTCGTGGCCGAGGCCGGCATCAAATATTACTGCGACTGGTATCACGACGATCAACCCCTGCCGATGCGCGTCCGCTCCGGCAATCTCGTCACGGTTCCCTATTCGATGGACCTCAACGATTCTGCGCTTTACCTGAAACAGCATGAAAGCCTGGATTTCCTGGAAATGATCCGCGACACCTTCGATACGTTGTACGCGGAGGCCGAAGCCGACGGGAGCGGTCGGGTCATGTGCATCGCCTTGCATCCCTACATCATGGGACAGCCCCATCGCATCGGCCATCTGGACGACGCTCTGAATTACATTTTATCCCATGACGGCGTTTGGAAAGCCACCGGTGAAGAAATCGCCGATTGGTACATCGAACATTGCGGCGACCATCTCTCCGCGCATTTGGATGGAGGAGCCTGATATGACGATCCCAGCCCAAGGCATGGACCATGACCTGTACCGCTTCTCACCACTGCCCAAACGGCCCCCCCTGCAATGGCCCGGCGGCGCCCGCGTGGCGTCCTGGGTCCTTTTGCATCTTGAATTTTGGGAGTTGGAACCACCTGAAGGCGCCCACAGCGACGCCCGGTTCAAAGGGGGGCGCGGTGATTTTTTCCCTGATTACCGGTATTTCACGCAACGCGAATACGGTAACCGGATTGGCATCTTCCGCATCCTCGACCTGCTCGACCGGCATGAATTGAAGGCCACTGTCGCGGTGAACGCAGGCGCCTGCGCGCGCTACCCCAATTTGATCGAGGAATGCGCCCGTCGGGGCTATGAATTCGCCGCGCATGGCGAGTATCAAAACCGCATGATCACCAGCGATATGAGCGAGGACGAGGAACGCGGGATTATCGACGCCGCGACCACCGCGGTTGAAGCCGCCACCGGGTCACGCCCGACCGGTTGGCTTGGTCCTGATTCCGGTGAATCGACCCGTACGCCGCAATACCTGGCCGAGGCGGGTTATGATTACGTGATGGATTGGCCCAACGACGACCAACCCTATGTGATGGCGACGACGCCGAACCTGATTTCCATCCCCAATCAAATGGAATGGGACGACGTACAAAACCTTTGGATTCGCCATGTCCCTAATCAACGCTATCCCGACCTTGTCGGCAAAGCGTTCCGAACGCTACACAACGAAGGCGAACAATCGGGGCGACTGTTCGGATTATCGCTGCACCCGTGGGTAATCGGTCAGCCTCACCGCATCAAATATCTGGCGCAAGCGCTTGAGGACATATCCGGATACGATCAAGTCTGGCGCACCACCGCCGGTGAAATCTCACGGTATTTCCGGTCGCTTGATCCCAAACCTTAATTCGAAACAACCGCGCCATCAGTAGCGACGATGCGGCCGTTCTTCATGACCAATGGTCGGCGGGGGCGTGACACCACCGCCTCGGCGGGCGTTTCCGCCATCACCGTGAACAAGTCGGCGCAGCAACCCGGTTCCAACCCATGCCCTGTTAGACCCAATGCGCGCGCGCCCGCCGCACCGGCGCAGTCCAGCGCAACCGCGAGGTCGGGGTCGTTGCGGAATCCTGAACGCCAGGCGAGCAACATCGCCCGTTCCAGCATGTCGCCATCCCCATACGGTGACCATAAATCCCGCACGTTATCGTTGCCTGCGAACACCTCGACTCCGCGCTCGCGCAACATCTTCACCGGCGGTGGCGGGGAGCCTCCACCGCCATGCGTGGCCAGGGATACGCCCGCCTTCGCCATCGCCGCCGCCGTCGTTTCGAATTCGGCGGCGTCCGCCCCGGCCAAGGCGAAACCATGGCTGACTGTCATTCCTCCTGAAAGTCCATGCGCGGCGACGCGCGCCGTGAACGCGTTGATTTCCGCAAGGCCATCCGCGCCGCCGTCGTGCAAATGTATATCCACGCCAACGTCATGACGTTGCGCAATCTCGAAAAGAACATCGAGTTGCCCATCGAGGTCCTCGTCCATGGCCATAGGGTCAATGCCACCCAGTAAATCGGCGCCCTCCGCGAACGCGGCGTCCAATAAATCCGCCACGCCGGGACAACGAAGCACGCCGCTTTGCGGAAACGCGACAATTTGGATGTCGACTTTATCCGCATAATCCTCACGAACATCGCGCACGGCCCGCAATTGATCGAGCCCGATATCGGGGTCAATGTCCACATGCGTGCGAATGGCCGTCGTCCCCTTCGCGATGCACGAGTCAATCAGATTGGCGGCGCGTTGCGCAACCGGGGGCAACTCCGCCCGCAACCGTTTTTCTGTCTCGATACGGCTCCACCGGGACGGCCCGGCCTGTTGCGGGAACCAGGGCGTCCCGAACAGGGTTTTATCCAGGTGCATATGGCCATCCACCAGCCCCGGCAAAACCAGACAATCCTTTCCATCAATGATGTGCGCCGTCGCTTCCGGACGATCCATTCCATGCGGTTCGCCATGGCGAACGATCAAGCCATCGCGGATGTGCAAATCCGTCGCGCGGCCATTTGGCAACCGTACATTGGTGACAACAATCAAATCCGCCGCACCGGCCTTGTCCTCCAAATTTTCCATCAACACGAAGCCTGTTCACATATTATTAAGAATCCACGCAATACGATGATCTCTTATTCAGGCTCGTTCAAGTCAACGGCCTTCAGGGAGGTTTGGTCATGTCGCAAACTCAACCAAGAAAACTTTTTTCCGTTGAACGGCGCGCATTGGAGCGTCAAGGCATTGTAGCGCAGGAATCAACGTCTCCCAGCATGCAACCCAGCGCCGAGCCATTTCCCACCGACGAAATTTTGACGGAGATCCGCGCGTTGCGCGCCGAAGTCGCTGAATTGCGTGAAAGCGGCGCAACAGCGGCGGCGGCGCCCACAATGCAGCCGGGGGCGCTGGACGAAAGCGCCGAAATGGATATCCGGGTGGAGATCGCGCAAATGGTGCGTGGCATCGGTCGCGCGAAATCCGAAATCGCTGCGATCAAACATCCGCTGGCCTCTGAAGATCAGGTCGATATCGCCGCATCTCAATTGGAAACCATTGTCCGCACCACCGAACAGGCCACCAATGACATCATGACGGCGACCGACGCCACCGACGTCATTTTGAAGAAAATTCACGCCCTGTCGCTCGAAGATCAGGACATTCAGGATCATCTGGAAGAAGCCGCCGCGCAACTCATAACCATCATCGAGAGTTGCAGCTTTCAGGACATTACCGGTCAGCGGATTACGGAAGTGATCAAAACGCTGCGCTTCATCGAAAGCCGCATCCTGTCGATGATCGAAATCTGGGGTGGCCTGGATGCGTTCCAGGACCTGCCCGTTACGGAGAGCGACACAGAAGAATCCGGCGACGAGCATCTATTGAACGGCCCCGCGTTGGATGGACAAGGCCTCAATCAGGACGACATCGACGCCTTGTTTGACTGACCAAGTTTAACTGACCGGCCACAAACCTAATAGTGACAAGAGCGCCGTGTCTCCCTAAGCTCGGTAGTCATGACCGTGGATATCAGCACCCATGACGCCGAAGACGATCCGCGAAATGCAGATTTAAAACTTTACGTAAACGGCGCCATTGTCCACCGGAACGACGCCAAGGTGTCGGTTTACGATTCCGGCTTTCTGTTAGGCGACGGCGTATGGGAAGGTCTTCGACTGTACAATGGCCAATGGGCCTTTCTTTCCGAGCACATGGATCGTCTGTTCGAAGCCGCTAAAGCCATCGACCTTGATATTGGCGCAACCCGCGCTGAACTTGCAGCGGCCTTGAACGACACGGCGGCGGCCAATGACATGACC
>JABJJH010000560.1 GCA_018660965.1 Rhodospirillaceae bacterium
ATGATCGGTTGCCCGACCGGCGCCATTCACCGGTCACTGCAAACCGGCAGCGTCATCATTAACGATATAACCTGTATCGGGTGCGCAACCTGCGCGAATTCTTGTCCGTACAACAATATAGCGATGGTGGCGATTCGGGATATCGATGGTCGTGAGATCACGGAGCCGCAAAGCGGGAAACCGATTTTCAAGGCGACGAAATGCGATTACTGCGAAGGCCAGCCGGGCGGGCCGGCATGCGTGCGCGCCTGTCCACATGACGCGTTGAAACGGGTCGATTTCCACGAATACAACCCGACGGGGCCAATTTAATGTCTCGACGTGTAACGTTGCCAATGGTTGTTTTTGGGATGGTCGCCATCGCCGCTTTTGGCGCTTTGTTCTGGCAGTCGCGCGTCATAACAATGCGGTTAGGCGAGCCGGCTATACTGACCGGCTATACGCTATTCGTCGCGATGTTGCTGCTGGGCGTTTTCAACGCTCGCAAAAAATTGTCGATGATACCGATTGGCCGAGGCAGTACGTGGTTGGCGTTTCACGTCATTATGGGAATTTTTGCGATTGCGTTGTTCTGGCTGCATCTGGGGAGGCTTTGGCCGCAGGGGTTCTATGAACAATTGTTGGCGGGCTCTTTTTACATGGTGAGTTTGAGCGGCATTGTCGGATATCTGCTTCAAAAGGTGTTGCCGCACAGATTGACGCAAACCCGGGTCGAAATTATTTACGAACGAATTCCGGCGGAAATTGCTGAAATACGCGAACGGGTTGAAGCGTTGGCGTTGGAGTGTACGGAAAAATCCGGAAGCGACACCGTCGCGCAGCACTTCATCGGCACGCTGAATTGGTATTTTCTGCAACCTCGTTTCCAGCTCAGCCATTTCATTGGCGGCGATGCGGCGCGCTATTGGCTGCGGGGCCCCGGCAGCGCCGCGGGACGATATCTGAACGATATTGAAAAAGAATATTTCGACCAGATCATGTCGTTGGCGGAATTGAAGTCATACGTTGATCGGCATTACGTATGTCAGGGCGTCATGAAGAAATGGCTGTTCCTGCATATCCCGCTTGCTCTGGCGGTGGTCGCGTTGTCGCTTTGGCATCTAATCTTAGTAAATGTGTACGTATTATGATCAACGACCAGGATCGTTTTCAGCAGGATAAAAGCCCGTACGAGCGGCCGAATTTTCCGTTTCGATGCGGCCGAATTCGGATTTGGGGAAAGCCATGCAGCCGCGGGCCGGGCGAGGATGGCGCGTGCGGCGGCGTGAGCGAATGCCAGCCTTTCAAGAATGGTGATCGTTGGGAATGCCGGCGCCCGGCGAGCGCGGGAGGGCCTTGTGAAAATGGCCCCGGCGCCGACGGCGCCTGCGCAATTCAAGCGCCGCCTTGTCGGCCAATGCGCTCAGTGCGTGGATACCGGGGGCGCTTAAGCATGCTTGTGCTCGCCTTCGTCGTGGCGATTATCGCGGCGTTTGGGTTTGGATATGACGACGGCGCCGGCGCCCTTAACACGACCAATCCGGGCGGTTTGTCCAGCGCGCACGCGAATTTCACGAAGGCCATTGGATGCGCAGCCTGTCATGACGCGCATGATAAACCGGCGGCGCAGTGGATTCAGGCGGCGTGGTCTCCCGGAAATTTATCGGAAAAATGCTCCACGTGTCACACCTTCGGGGGACCGGCGCAATCGCCGCACAACAAAATTTTCAAGACCAACGGGGCGTCCGCAAAGACCGAATGCGCCATGTGCCATACCGAGCATAAAGGCGCGAACGCGGCTGTTGTCGCCATGTCGGACAAGCAGTGTAATGCTTGCCATGAAAAGAAATTTACAAGCTTTTCCAGCGGGCATCCGAAGTTTTCGAAGGATTTTCCGTCCCGTCGCCGGACGGCGATCGCGTTTAATCATTCGAGCCATTTCGATAAGCATTTCCAAAACAAACGGTTCGTGGACGACGCGCCGAAGGAGCGTTGTGTCGCTTGCCACGATACGTCTGCCGCAGGTCGAAATGTGCCGGTGCAGGCCTTTGAAAAAACCTGCGCCGCCTGTCACGAAAACCAGATTGCCAAACGCGATTTGCACCTCCTGACCTTTCCGGAATTCGAAAAGAACCCGTTTGACCCGGCGGAGATTTTGGCGGCTTGCGGACCGACAAAGGCGGCGCTGGAAGAAACCGGCGCATTGTCGTCGGCGCTGGCGGAAAATCTCGCCAAACTTCAAGCCAGCGGAAGCGGCGGTTCGAAGGATATCATGGCGAGAGTCAACGAGATGAAGAGGAAGCTGGGCCTTGGCGTTCAGGCCGCCGACGCCGAGGAATTTGAATCGGTGTCGACGGAAACGTTGCCGCCATTGGCCGTCCTCCTTTTTGGTCTTGAGGATGGCGATGATTCGGAAAGCTATACTGAACCTGTGCGCGACCTGATTAATGGGATGATTGAAACAGGGGACGCCGCAGTCCTGGAGTTGCTGTCGGAACGAACGGAATCGGCGAAGCAACTCCTCGCGGGGCTGTCCACGGAACTGGCTCGCAGCGTCGCGTGCGCATGGGCGGGTAATCAGGAATACGAAGCGCCGTCGGAACCCGCTCTTGGCGGCTGGTTCGCGGATGAGCTGGCGCTGAAATACCGACCGGAACGGCACGGCGACCCGGTCGTGAAGGCGTGGCTTGATCTTGCGGCCGGTGGGGACGTTCCGGACGATGCGGGCGACATTATTTTTTCAAAATCAGAAGGGGCCGGGGCGTGCGCCAAGTGTCACTCGGTCAGTAGCCAGGGCGGGACCGGTAAGGCCGCCAAGGTCGAATGGCGATTTGGCGCCAAGTCGGACCAACGACACGTCCGCTACGAACACAAGCCGCATTTGAATTTACTCGGCCCGGGGGCTTCATGTGAAACGTGCCACAAGGTAAATCCGGAAGCGGCGTACGACGCAGCGTTCAAGCATACCGATCCGTTGAAATTTTCAAGCAACTTTAAATCGATAGAGAATAAAACGTGCGCGACATGTCATGCAAAAGACAGGGTCAAACAGGAATGCACACTGTGTCACGAATATCACAATGAACACGGTTTCCAGAAAAAAATGGTGTCGGCTACACGGCAAAAGTTGGATGAACGCAAAGCAATAGTGAAGTGAAGGTTTGACCAGCGGGTGTGCGGTTTGCGGAGGTTGGATCCCGTGGCGGATATTTCTGGTGTCGGAATGGAAATCCGTCGTAGATTCTGAAGGCATGACCGATATTGGCCAATGTCGATGCTGCGATATTTATTAACGTTGTTGAAAAGCCCTGAAATGGGCGTCGAGCAGAGGGGCGCGAAATGAATTTGTTAATTGAACTGGCGGCGCTTGGGGTATTGGCTGCGTTAATATTTTACGTCAGTTTCCTGTTTTTCACGACTCTCCGTTCCTCACAGCTCATTGCTGAAGTCGCACAGTCGGAACAACAGCTGTTTCAGGCCCGCGTCGCGGAAATTACGGCGAAATCTGGTTATGAGCGCGATAAGAATGAATTTTCCTGGAATGGGTTTCGGAAGTTCGAAGTTGCGCGGAAGGAACCGGAAGGCGGCGGTATTTGCTCCTTTTACCTGCGCCCCCACGATAACCGACCGTTGCCGCCTTTCGAGCCGGGACAATACCTGACCTTCCAGCTTGACGTCCCGGGGCAACGAAAGCCGGTCATGCGGTGTTATTCCCTGTCGGACAGCCCAAAACCGGAATATTACCGCGTATCGATCAAGGCCGTGCCGCCGCCGCGCGATAAACCCGATGTGCCGCCGGGGCTCTCCTCGAATTTTTTCCATAATGATATTCGCGAAGGCACCATTCTGGATGTGCGCGCGCCGGGCGGACATTTCTTTCTTGATACGAACAAGCACACGCCCGTGGTGCTGATTGGCGGCGGGATCGGGTTGACGCCCGTGATGAGCATGGTGAACCTGATCGTCGAGAGCGGTTCGACCCGAGAAACCCATTTCTTTTACGGTGTCCGCAACGCCGACGAACATGTGATGAAGGAACATTTGGAACGGCTGGCGGCGGAACACGAAAATGTGCACCTGCACGTCTGTTATTCCAACCCGACCGACACGGATGTTTTAGGCAAGGACTATCAGCATGCCGAGCGCGTGAGCGTGGAATTGTTCAAGAAAGTATTGTCGTCGAACAATTACGAATATTATTTCTGCGGTCCGCCGCCGATGATGAACTCGCTGTTCGAGGATCTACGGGAATGGGGCGTTCCGGAAGCCCAGATCAATTACGAAGCATTCGGGCCCGCGACCGTTAAGAAGAAGAAAGAAGCCGACGACGCGACCGATACAAACGGCGCTGGCGAGGCCGCTGCCGGGTTCGAGATCGAATTCACCAAATCCGGTCGTAAGGTTCCCTGGAATGCGGATATTGGATCGATCCTGGATTTCGCCGAAGAGCATGAGATCGATATTGATTTTGGCTGCCGCGCCGGAAGCTGCGGAACCTGCATTACGGCGATAAAATCAGGTGAGGTTGATTATCTTTCCGAGCCTGGCGAAAAGCCCGAATCAGGAAGTTGTCTGGCGTGTGTTGCGGTGCCGAAAGGGCCGTTGGTGTTGGACGCTTGAGAGCGGCCCCTATCGCAAGGCGTCACGTTATGCAGGTTAGCATCGAGCTGCGACGCCTTCTACGGCGCTGTATTTTTGATAATAAGAACGATTAACTGAGCAGGCTATGGAAGGAAACGCAATATGACGGTACGCACGGATGATTTGGGGCGCTTCATGGAAGGCGTGACGCGTCGAAACCCGGGAGAGCCCGAATTCCATCAGGCGGTGAAGGAAGTCGCCGCCAACATTATTCCATTTATACAAGACAAGCCTATTTATCAGGAAATGCAAATCCTGGAGCGCATGGCGGAGCCAGACCGGGTCATCATATTTCGGGTCTGCTGGGAAGACGATAACGGCAATATTCGTGTGAACCGCGGGTATCGGGTGCAATTCAACAACTCGATTGGCCCGTACAAGGGCGGTATTCGCTTCCACCCCTCGGTGACGTTGAGCATCCTCAAGTTCCTGGGCTTCGAGCAAACGTTCAAGAACAGTCTCACCGGCTTGCCCATGGGCGGCGGCAAAGGCGGTTCCGACTTCAATCCGAAGGGCAAATCGGATAACGAAGTCATGCGGTTTTGCCAGTCCTTCATGACGGAACTGAACCGTCATATTGGCGAAAACACGGACGTGCCCGCCGGTGATATTGGCGTTGGCGCCCGTGAAATTGGGTATATGTTTGGCCAATACAAGCGCCTGAGCAATGAATTCGTCGGTGTTTTGACGGGTAAGGGCCTGGAATTTGGCGGCAGTCTCATCCGCACGGAAGCAACGGGATATGGCGCGGTGTATTTTGCTGAAAATATGCTGGGCCGCATTGGCGATAGCGTAAAAGGTAAAAGTTGCGTTGTGTCCGGGTCCGGGAACGTCGCTACCTACGCGGCGGAAAAAATCCTGCAACTGGGCGGTAAAATTCTGACGCTGTCGGATTCCGGCGGCTTTGTGCATGACCCCGACGGGATCGATGAGGAAAAGCTCGAATTCATCAAGAATTTGAAGCAGGTCCAGCGTGGCCGTATTTCCGAGTACACCGAAACCTACAAGAACGCCACCTTCCACGAAGGTCGCCCCTGGGGCGTTGCGTGCGACGTGGCGATGCCATGCGCGACACAGAATGAAATCAACGAAGCCGAAGCCAAGACGTTGCTGGCCAATGGGGTGAAGGTCGTGTCCGAAGGGGCCAATATGCCGACCGAACAGGGCGGAATTGACGCGTTCATTGATGCGAAAATTTTGTTCGCGCCCAGCAAGGCGGCCAACGCCGGCGGCGTTGCGGTGTCCGGTCTTGAAATGAGCCAGAACAGCGCGCGCATTTCCTGGAAAGAAGATGAATTGCAGGTGCTGTTGCAAGGCATCATGAAAAACATTCATGATAGTTGCGTGGAACATGGCGCGGAAGGCGAACACATCAATTACCTGAAGGGCGCAAATGTCGCGGGCTTCATCAAGGTTGCCGACGCGATGGTCGCTTACGGCGTCGTTTAACAAACAGGGTACTGTTCAAGATGAATTGGAGCCGGTCTGGACAAAATTGTCCGGGCCGGTTTTCATTTGGGCGGGGCCTGCAGGCGCACCTTACGATTGTGTATATGACGGCGTAGAACTTTTTATACGCTAATCTGCACCGTCGGTTATTAAACGAGCCGTTGCTTTTCTGCAACACTATAGAGGCGGGTTATTGTGGTTTTGAGTATTTTACAAAACAACAAAGCCTAATACATTGAATTTAATAATATTTTTTCATAGATTTTTCGAACTTTATTCGTTTGGGCGCGACGGTCGGCTGATTTAGAATACCGTGTGAAGATTCCGCCGAGTATACACCCAGTGTCAGGGTGTTGATGTTCGTCCAGTTGAGCTTTTAGGTGCCATGAAAAATAAATTTGTGCAAATTTTGAAGCGAAGAGCGTTGGGCCTTTGCCTGTTTATGCTGGCCTTCGCGCTGGCGCCGATAAGCGTAGCGCAAGCGCAGTCCACTGTTGGGGTCGAACAAAAAGACGCGGAACGTCAGTTAAAACAAATCGAACAACAACGTCGCGCGGGCGCGGCGTCGGGACTGCTGGCGCCAGGGGCTGACAAAATTAGTTACGCCGATGTCCTGAACTGATATCGCCTGCTTCCAGCGCGGCCAGGATTTTGGTCTTGG
Source organism: Rhodospirillaceae bacterium (assembly GCA_018660965.1). GTDB lineage: Bacteria > Pseudomonadota > Alphaproteobacteria > UBA8366 > JABJJH01. The sequence goes on from JABJJH010000560.1 coordinate 6,731, forward strand.
TGACCTCAAGCCGCTCCATGACGTTGTTCAGGCTCACGGTCGGCGCGCCAAATTCGTCGTCGTAGTCACCGCTCAGGAACGAGCGGCGGACATCAGCCAGTGCATTTTTCGTATCTTCAGCGCTTGACCCGGGGGCATCCAGGGCGACCGTTGTCGAGCGGGCGCCAAGTTCGTCGGTATCGATGCCAAATGTTTTGGTTGCATTACCGACATC